>CALVJZ010000001.1 GCA_944332465.1 uncultured Bacilli bacterium
TTTCAAAGTCTTTTTTATTTTAGGTATTCACTTTTTAACTATTTTATGTTATACTCTAAAAGTAACTTATAAATGGACTGTTAGCTCAGTTGGTAGAGCAACTGACTCTTAATCAGTGGGTCTAGGGTTCGAATCCCTAACAGTCCACCATAATAACAATAAAACCTAACAAATTTTGTTAGGTTTTTTTATTATTCATCTATTCTTTCAAATATAACAACAGTCTGTTCTATAGACTCATTAGGAAAATGAAAACCATTCATACTTTTATCAATACCTAAAGTATTGGTAAATACTTTATATAATTTCCATCCATTCTCATAATAATAATTAATAAGTAACTCTAATTTATAAGAAGAAAGTCCACCATTTACCTCATCTACAAAAGACTTAACTAAAAACTGAGGATTAATCGTTTGATAATCTCTAGGAATTCCCAACTCATCATAAATATCTTTATCTAACTCTTTATTTTTATCATCATAATAAGGTAGGACTTCACCTCTTTTTTCTAAAGTGAATTTCTTATTACCAATTTTATCTAAAACATTATCTACTCTTTCTACTAATGTTGTATAATCAACTCCCCAATTACTTAATATTTTAGTTTCAAGTAAAGATAAATTAGAAAAATCATCTCTTAACTCTCTAAAATGTTTATATAACTTATTAATTTTCTCCTGAGAATAATTTTTATCAACACTAAATTTTTCTATATCTTCATTAAATTCACGTATATCATACGAAAGTCTTAACACAACTTTTTCTAAATCTTTAATACGTTTTTTTACTTCATCACTTTTTAATACTCTTTTTAGATATTCAACTTCCCTTTCACAAACATCAAAGCTAACATCAAAATCACTACCATGCTCTTTAGAAAATGAACAAAAAATAATATTTAAATGCTTATTATCTAATATATAATTAACAAAAGCACCATAAACCATATCTTTAATCTCATATAAATAGATAGGATCATAAATTACTTCTTCTTTTTCTTCTAATGTAAAGCTATATTCATCGATAACTTCGTCATTAATATCAATTACTTTTCTAACAACAATATCACTACTCATAATAACACCACCTTACTTGTATTATAGCACATTTTATTTTTCTAAAAACGCTCTAAAAAGTTTTTCACTATATATATCATTTTCAAAAACTAAAAGTCTTTCTGGATGCCATTGAACACCAATCTGAAAAGTTCCATCACTACTTTCAATAGCTTCAATTAAACCATCGTCACTTACACCCACGACATCAAAATTACCTTCATCATATACCGTATAATTATGAAATGAATTCACTCTTATTCTATCTGCTTTATAAATTTTTTTGAGTAAACTTCCTTCTTTCAACTTAACAAAATGATGAAAATCATCTTCTTCATAATTATGTTCTTCATCACCTATACCAACTAAATCTCTTCCCGTCTTCCATACTGCCATAGATTGCATTCCTTGACATATACCTAATAATCTTAACTTATTACTAATAGCATAATCTATCAAAAAGAAATCCTTTGGACCTACAACATCTCCTCCTGGTAATAAAATAGCTTCTACTTCTTTTAGCTTTTCTAATATGTCCTCATTACTATCGCTATCTTTAACAGTAATAACTTCTCCTCCAAAACGTTTTAAAGAATCTATATAATAACTATCTCTTTTAGCCCCATTCTCTTCTCTAATTAAAAATAAAACTTTCATAATTAAAAAAAGGAAAGTTATCTAAGCTTTCCCTTTACTCCTTTTAATCCTTTTACTCCACCAAAATTAGCAAATCCTTGTAAAATATTAGTTTCAAAAGAATGAGTCTTACTTACACGTTTTTTATAATCTTTTACACCAATACGTATCATTTCATCTAAAACAGAAGAAAAATCAATACCTTTTGCTTCCCATAAATAGAAAGCTAAACTACCTGGAATAGAGTTAATTTCATTAATATAAACTTTATTCTTATCACTATCAATCAAGAAATCAATTCTACTATTTCCAGAAGAACCTAATACTCTAAATGCTTCAACTGCTACTGTTTCAACTTCTTCTCTAACTTTATCACTTAAATCAGCTGGTAACTTTCTATTTGCTGAAGCCATACCTTTAGATGAACCCTTAACAGGAGTTTTTCCACCTTTTAATTTACCTTTACCATCACCAATATATTTATCAGCATAAGTTAAGAATTTATTACCAGAAAGAACTTCTTCAATTTCACTAACTTTTTGATGTTCGTAATTACCCATTACTGCAATATTAACTTCTTTTAAGTTTTCTACTACTTCTTCAACTAAAATCTTTCTATCATATTGAATAGCATCATCAATAGCTTCAACTAACTCTTCACGATTACTACAAACACTAATACCTACACTTGAACCAGTAGTTGCTGGTTTAACAATAACTGGATATTTAATCTTTTCAACTTTTTTAATAACTTCTTCACTATCTTGTTTATAATCAACATCATAAAACCAAACATAATCTGTCATAGGTAGTTTTGCTTGTTTCCAAATATCTTTCATAAACACTTTATCTTGTCCTACAACAGAAGCATAAACATCACTACCAACAAAAGGTACTCCAATTGTTTGTAAATAACCTTGTAATCCTCCATCTTCTACATTAGTACCATGTACAACAGGTAAAATAATATCAACATCACTAACTATTGTCTTAGGAAAAGATTTCTTCTGTAATACAAAAGCACCATTCTTACAATATAAAACTACATTTTTAGCATACTTTTTAATTAAAGATAAATCTTGATAAACTTCAATATCCTTTAACATTTCACCTGTATACCATTCTCTATCTTTTGTAATATAGATAGGTATAATATCATATTTTTCTTGATCAAGCTTATTCATTGCTTGCATTGCTGAAATAACACTTACTTCATGTTCAACTGTTTCTCCACCAAAAATAACTCCAACTTTAATTCTCATATTAACATCTCCTATTCATTATATGTATCTGGTAAATCATTTTCAAATAATGCATAAACCTCATCTTTACTAGCTAAATTACCTATAAAAGAATATGCATCACGAACATCGTTAATTACCAATATTTTATCCTTTTCAAATCCTTTTGACAATAACCCTTCACGAATTGGTTTTGTTTTATGTTCTCCAACTAACACTACATAATCCGCAACTTTAGCAATTTGTTCACCAAACTGTTTATTATAATAATCTTCTTTTTCCCCTAATTCAATCATTCCAGGTGTAACAACAACTTTAACTCCAGGCATCATACCAAGTACTTTAACAGCATTTTCTGCTCCTACTGGATTAGAATTATAAGCATCGTCTATTTGATAAAAATTACCAAGTTTCTTTAACTCTAAACGATGTTCTACAGGTTTAACACCCTTAACAGCTTGTTGTAACTCTGAAATAGATATATCAAATTCATGTCCAAAAGCAATTCCTGCTAAAATGTTATAAACATTATGATCACCTAATAATCTAGTCTCAAAAGGATATTTCTTATCATCACCCTTAAACATAACTGAAAAACTTGTACCTTTACTAGAACACTTAATATCAACTGCTCTAACATCAACATCTTTATTTTCAATTCCTATCCAAATAACTTTTACTTTATTCTTTAACTTATAATTAACTTGTTTAGAATCATCACCATTTAATACAGCAAAACCATCACTAGGTAATGACTCAATAAGTTCAAATTTACCATCTATAATATTTTGTTCACTTCCAAATGTTTCTAAATGCGCTGTCCCTATTCTTGTTAAAATACCATATTTAGGATGAACTAATTTACAAAGTCCTTTAATTTCTCCCTTAACATATGCACCCATTTCTGCAATAAAAATATCATGAAACTTTGTTAAATGATTATTAACAGTCATAATTAAACCATTATAAGTATTTAAATTTCTAGGTGTAGGAAGTGCATTATATTTAACATTTAATATATCACTTAAAATATTCTTACTACTTGTTTTACCATAACTACCGGTAATACCAATAATCTTTAAATTAGGCATACTTTTTAATTTAGTTTGTGCCTTATGTTTATAGTAATGATAAACACACCTTTCAACAGGATAATTTATAATATTAGCAATATATACTAAAATTGGATTTAATACGACCATTACTGAAAGAACTGTAAACATTAACCACACAAACTGTGGATTATTTCTTTCAACTAATAAAAATATAATTGGTAGTAAATATAAAATACTAAGTGTAACAGATAATCTCTTAATTCTAGCTGTAATAACTAAAGGTTTCTTATTCTGATCATCTGCTAAACGATTTCTCCATATATATGAAAGTAATATATATAACCCATATAATACCAAAGACAATATAATAGCGAACTTTTCTATGTCATAAACAACAAACACTCCAATAAGACATAACAAAATTGCTCCTAAATCAAGATCAAAAAAGACTTTAAAATTTTTAAATACCCAACGTAAATAACGATTATTTTCATTATATAAATTTTGTTGTAACATATGAAAATATCTTCTTGTTTTACAAACAGTACAAATAAAGATACATAAAATTAAAAATAAATATATTAAAATCATAACTTCCTCCTAAATAAAATTATTAAGTATAGAAATAACTCTAGGTAAATTTTCTAAATAAGCATAATGACTACCCGGTAAAACAATTAAAGCAGCATCATACATAATAGATTCTAACATTTTTGCTGACTCTACAGGTTCTTCTTCATCATTTTCTCCCCAGATTAATAAAGTCGGCTCTTCTATTTGTTTAGCAAAACTAGATAAGTCTTCATTTACAACCTCAACAAGAGTCTGTCTCATAACTGGACTTGCCGCTCGATAATCTCTAGAACCAATATATTTCTTCATATATTCTCCTATTTCATTAAGACCAGGCAAAGTCTTTAACTTTTTTAAAATTCTTGTTGAAAGTGGTAACTTTTTCTGCGTTCTAATACAAGGACTACCAAATAGCACTAATTTTTCTATAGGATGGTTAGCAGAATATT
Organism: uncultured Bacilli bacterium; assembly: GCA_944332465.1. Taxonomy (GTDB): domain Bacteria; phylum Bacillota_I; class Bacilli_A; order RF39; family UBA660; genus Faecimonas. Next base: position 5,013 of record CALVJZ010000001.1, read on the forward strand.
TAATTGCTACTCTACCTCCAAAAGAATGCCCCATAATAATTGGTTTTTTAATTTTTAATTCTTTAATAAACTTTTCTAATAACAATACATAATCACTAATTGTCCATGGTTTAGGAGGTTCTTCACTCTCACCAAACCCCGGAAAATCTAAAATAGTAATACGAAAACGATCACTAAACGGATCACCCAGTGGCTTCATCATCGCAATATTTTGTCCCCAACCATGAAGTAAAACAATATCTTTACCACTACCATATTGTATGTAATTTACAGAAATTCCTTGAATTGTTATTTTCATATCAATCACCTACTAAATAAATTATATCATAAAAGAAACTCTATTCCAAAGAAGTAGACTTATTTTACAACTAAAAAACGTAAAAAAAAGAAAGATTTTACTCTTTCTCTTCATCTTCATGAATTTGATCAATAATTTTTTCTATATGTTCACCATACTCAATAGAAGTATCATAAATAAATTTTAATTCTGGTGTATGTCTAATATCAATACGTTCAGCTAACTTTGTACGAATAAAAGAACTAGCACCATCTAAAGCTTCTAAAACTTCATCTTTTTTATCTTCTTCTAATACCGTAAAATAAACTTTACAAAAACTATAATCACTAGTAGTCTCACAACCAGTAATTGTAACAAACTTTAATTCTTCATCTCTAACTTCACTCATTAGTATAGAACTAATTTCTTGTTGTATTAAATGATTTAATCTTTCAACTTTTACACTTGCCATAATAGTACCTCCTATTTGGTATTATCTTTTAACTTCAACTAAGTCGTAGATTTCAATGATATCTCCTTCTTTATAATCTTGACAATTCTCTAAAGTAATACCACAATCCATTCCCTTAGTAACTTCTTTTACTTGATCTTTTTCATGTTGTAATGTATTAACAGCACCATTATAAATAACAACATCATCACGTACAATACGTGCTTTTTCATTATTTCTAACAACACCTGTCATTACATGACAACCAGCAATAAGTCCAACTTTAGAGAACTTAAATATTTGACGAACTTCAAGTTTACCTGTAACTTTTTCTTCATACTCAGGATCAAGCATACCTTTCATAGCATCTTCCATATCTTCAACTACTTTATAGATAATATCATAAGTACGAATTTCAACACCATATTCTTTAGCATCATCTTCTGCTTGAGAATTAGCTCTAACATTAAATCCAATTATAATAGCATCACTTGCTCTTGCTAAAACAACGTCACTTTCTTTAATACCACCAACAGCACCACGAATAACGTTAATCTTAACACCTTCAACATCTATTTTCTCTAAAGAAGATTTAACAGCTTCTAAACTACCATTAACATCTGCTTTTAAAACAACATTAATTTCTTTAATACCCTCTTTAATTCTACCAAATAAATCATCTAAAGATAGACCACTTAAATTAGTATCTTTTTCTCTAGCTCTTAAACTTCTTTCATCAGCTATTTGTTTTGCTTGTTTTTCAGACTCAAAAGCCATAAATTTATCTCCAGCATTAGGAACATCACTAAGTCCTGTAACTTCAACTGGTGTAGATGGTAACGCTTCAACAATATTTTGTCCTAAATCATTTTTTAAAGTACGTACTTTACCATAAATAGTTCCAACAACCACAGGATCACCTAAACGTAATGTACCATTTTGAATAAGAAGTGTCGCAACACTACCAACTTTACTATTTTTCTTAGATTCAATTACGACTCCACTTGCATATCTAGCTGGATTAGCTTTATATTCTTGCATTTCAGCAATTAATAAGATATTTTCAAGTAATTCAGGAACACCTTCACCAGTAGCTGCAGAAATTTTATTAACGATAACATCTCCACCCCATTCTTCAGGAGTAAGACCATTTTCTACAAGACCACTCATAACACGATCTACATTTGCTTCTGGTTTATCAATTTTATTAATTGCTACGATAATAGGAACACCAGCTGCTTTAGCATGATCAATTGCTTCCTTAGTTTGAGGCATAACTCCATCATCAGCTGCCACAATTATAATAACAATATCTGTAATAGACGCTCCACGTGCTCTCATTTCTGTAAAAGCAGCATGTCCTGGTGTATCAATAAAAGTAATCTTTTTACCATTACATTTAACAGAATAAGCACCTATTGCTTGTGTAATCCCACCTGCTTCACCTAATGCAACATTACTCTTACGAATATAATCAAGCAATGTAGTTTTACCATGGTCAACATGTCCCATAATAGTAACAACAGGAGGTCTTTCTACTAAATCTTCTTCTCTATCCTCTATCTCAAAACTTTCAAAATTAGAAATATCAGCAGTTTCTTCTTTCTTAAGTGTCTTATTATAATCAAGAACAACTACTTCAGCAGTCTCAAAATCAACAGATTGATTTAGATTAGCCATAACACCTAATCCCATCAACTTTTTAACAATATCTGTTGCTTTAACACCTAATGCTTCAGCTAATTCTGAAACACTCATTCCCTCTTTATATAAAACTACATTCTCATCATTAACTGCTTCATTCTTTTGTAACTTTTCACGATGTTTATATATCTTTTTTCTTTCTTTTAAGAAATCTGATTTTTTAGTATCATTTTTCTTTTGAGACTTAGGTTTAACTTTTTCAAAAGATGTAGAATTATCTAAATCAAATTTTGTATTCATTGCAAGCTCTTCAGCCTTATCCATAACTTCTTCTTCATAAAGTTTTGACTCAAGATCTTCAATATCACCCTCTACATAATCCTCTTGATCTTGTAATTCATTATCAAGTAAAATTATATCTGTTTCATCTAAAGGTGTTGTCTCATCTTCATATTTGATTCCGATTTTATCACATAAAGCTTTAATTTCATCTACGCTTTTACCAACATCTAATGCATAATCTTCGATATTCATCATACCTCTTCACCTCCATATTATTTTTCTAACTTTTCTTTTATATCTTCATATACACTCTCTTCTATACTACATTCTAAATGACGTTCAAGAATTTTTTTCTTCTTTGCTTGTTCTAAAACTTGAACATCTCTTTTAATATATGCACCTCTACCATTCATTTTACCAGTTTCATCAACTAAAACTTCTCCTTCAGGAGTACGAACAATACGAAGTAATTCTGCTTTAGGTAATTTTTCTCTTGTTACAACACAAGTTCTTAAAGGTATCTTTTTTACTTTCATAAAAACCTCCTAAATTATCTAAAATTAATTCCCGCTTCTCTTGCTTGTTCAGTAGTTTTAATATCTATTTTATAATGTGTAAGTTTACTTGCTAAACGAGCATTTTGTCCTTTTTTACCAATAGCTAAAGAGAAATTATCTCCATCGGCAATAACCATAGCTTCTTGTTTCTTAGGATCTGTTATACATACTGTTAAATCTTTAGCAGGACTTAATGCATTTTCAATAAAAATAGCTGGATCTTTATCATACTTAACAACATCTAATTTTTCTCCATGTAACTCTTCAATTATACGAGCAATTCTACTACCTTTTTCTCCAATACAAGCTCCAATTGGATCAATATTAGAATACTCTGAATAAACAGCTACTTTACTTCTATTTCCTGCATCTCTTGCCACACTATATAACATAATAGTACCATCAGCTAACTCAGGAATTTCAAGTTCAAATAATCTCTTAACAAAACCATAATGTGTTCTACTTAATAAAATTAATAGATTCTTTCCACTATTATCAACTTTTGTTACATAAACTTTAATTTGTGAACCCATTTCAATCTTTTCACCAGGAATAATATCTTTCTTTGGTAAAATACCATTAGTACGTCCTAAATCAATAAAATAATTATCTGTATCTTCTAAAGCAACAGTACCAATTAACAATTCATCTTGTTTATCACCAAATTCATCCATAATACTATTTCTTTCAGCTTCACGAATCTTTTGAATAACTACTTGTTTAGCCGTAGATGCTGCTACTCTACCAAAATCTTTAGGTGTTACTTCTTTATCAATTGTATCTCCAATCTCTAAAGTCTTATCTAATTTTTTAGCATCACTTAATTTAATTTCAACATCAGGATTAAAGTAACTATATTCCTCAGTTTCTTCTTCACCCTCATCTTCTGTTTCTTCATCTTCATCAGTATAATGCTCAAAAAGATAATCTTCATATTCTTCTTTAGTCATCTTATCATCAGGTACAACAGTTAAATAAGAATATACTTTAATTTCTCCTGTTTTACGATCAAATAATACTTTTACATTAGTCTTAGAATTAAAATTCTTTTTATAAGCAGATGTAAGTGCTAACTCCATAGCATCATATACAATATCTGGATCAATATTTTTTTCCTTAACAATATTATCTAATGCTTTTAAAAACTCTTTTCCATTCATATTACGCCTCTCCCTTCTCTTTGGAATAAATATCCACCTCATAAATATTATCTTCTAAAACATGATTCTTATCGATTAATTTATTGATAATTCTAGAAGCTTCCGTAATTAATTTTAAATCGATTGTATTATCACTATCTAAAACAATATTTAAAATATCCTTTCCTTCTTCAGTAGATACAAAAATATCATCAACAAATACTCCTAATTTTTTAATATCTTCTTCTACTAAAGTAATAATTTTTTCTTTCATACTTCACCTCCTAGAAATAATAAGAGTGGGAAAATTTTATCTTCCCACTCCTTTCTGTACATAGTATAGCATACTTTTCCCAAAATACAAACAAATATCTTTAATTTTAGCATTTTTTATGCTATTCTGTAATAAGGTGATATTATGAAAGAAAAAGAAAAATTTATCAATTGGAAAGGCCTACTTTTAGCAATATTTATATTCTTATTATTCTATTACAGTTCCTATCTTCAACTAATACCAATTGCGATATTCAATATTGATTTAAAAAACATATCAGAATCGATGAATGTAATATTATCAACATTTTCAAATTTTATTCTCCTACTAATCTTTATCTTAATTTTTAGAAAAGATTTAGTAAAAGAATGGAAAATATTTAAAAGCAATATAATGGAAAATCTAGATATAGGTGTTAAATATTGGTTAATTGGTCTAGCTGTTATGATGACATCAAATATTATCATTAACTTTATTTTAAATTTAGGACAAGCTGCCAATGAACAAGCTGTGCAAGGTATGATTACTGCTCTACCTTGGTTAATGTTACTAAACGCTGGTATCATTGCTCCGTTTACCGAAGAAATTATATTTAGAAAAGGTTTTAAAAAAGCTTTTCCAAATAAATATGTCTTTATAATTGTTTCCGCACTAGTCTTCGGAGCATTACATGTCGTAACAACAATGTCATCACCATTAGAACTTTTATATATTATTCCATATGGTGGACTTGGTGCAGCATTTGCTTGTATGTATCAAAAAACAAATACAATCTTTACAGATATATCTATGCATATGTTTCACAACTCTGCTTTAATATTACTTTCAATTTTAATATAAAAAAAGCTTTCCATCGAAAGCTTTATTTTTTTACTATTTTACTGCTATACCACGTTTAATATTAACATCAAAGAATACTAATAAGAAACATAATACTCCTTGAATAATAAGTGTAGAAAAATAAGAAATCCAATAATTATCAAACACTAATAAATTCATATAAATTAATGTATAGAATAAATAAAATACTACAAATGCAAATATATATGTTAAATAAATTAAAATAAATGAACTATTAGTATTAGTAATAATAAATTGATAAATTGATAGATTTACAAATTGACTAACTACATAACCACAAAATCCACCACAAATATCATAAAAATTAAATTGTTGTCCTATAATAAGACTCATTAAAAAACTAAATACTACTAAAGCAACTCCACTAAATGATACCGCTACTATAGATTTACCATATCCATATTTCTTTGTAATAAAGTTTGTTATAAAGAAAACAACTGGTAATATAAAAATAGAATATGTCAAACTAACATTATCAAAAGAAAAAGAATAATCTTTTAAAGCATGTCCAAGAATAACTATGGTAGATAGTAACAATATATATACCCACCAACCTTCATGTTCAACTTCTAATATTTGTTCTACTTCTTTTTCCTTAGCACTATATTTCTTTGGAACTCTTTTACTACTTGATTTAGCTTTTTTCGTAACATCACTCATTATACATCCTACCCTTTCTATTATAAAAGTATTGTAACATAAAAAAAGATATAAGAGAAGTAGTAAAATGAAAGATTTTACTAATTACAAAAAGTACGTTATATACTATAATAAATATAAGGATGTGATATATGTGAATATAAATAAAATAGATACTTATTTAAAAGAAAACTTATCAAAAAAGCGCTATGAACATAGTTTATTGGTTGCAAAAGAAGCTAAATCTTTAGCAAAAATTTATCACGTTGATGAAGAAAAAGCATATCTTGCTGGCTTAATGCACGATATTGCTAAAGAATTAAGTGAAGATGAAAATAATTATTGGATTAAAAAAGGTAATTTAGCAGACGATTTAAAAAAAGAAAACTATAAAAAAATAAGACACGCAGATATAGGTGCCTTAATTGCAAAAGAAAAATATAATTTAGATAATGATATATGCAATGCTATAAAATATCATACAATTGGAAACAAGAATATGGATACTTTAGCTAAAATTATATACATCGCCGATAAAATTGGTCGAAAAGAAATCCCCAAAGAATTAATACCTATAAAGGACTTAGTAAAAAAAGATTTAAATGCCGCACTTATATACTTTATTGAAAAACAAAACAAAAACTTAATATCAAAAAATATAACTCCTCATAAAAACACTGAAGAGCTATTACAAACACTAAAAAAGCAAAATAAAAACTCATGATTCCATGAGTTGTTTTTTTATGGAGCGGATGAGGGAAATCGAATCCCCGTCACAGCCTTGGCAAGGCCGTATTCTAACCACTAAACTACATCCGCATGGAGGGGCCTACCGGATTTGAACCGGTGATCAGGGTGTTGCAGACCCACGCCTTACCACTTGGCTAAAGCCCCACTTGCACTTATGATTATATCAAAGCTATTATAAAATTTCAACAATATTTTTCAATTTTAATTTATGCAAAAAAAAGAGAGTTATTCCTCTCTGATGAAATTATAAATATTTTTAGAATTATACAAAAACTCATTATTTTTAATTACTGGTTTCAATCCAAAATAATCAGTATATAAATATAAAGTATCACCAGCTATAAAAGCAACACCACCATCTTTTACTTGCCATTCTGTAATATTTTCAAAATTTCCAATTAAAATAGGATTTTTATAATCATTTTGAATAACACGATATAAATTATTATTACCAGTAATAAAATAATAATCAAGTAAATTCCTTTTTATATTTTTAGTATCATATAATTTAGTAATCTCTTTATTCTTTACCATCATATTATCAATATTTCTTGATTTAAATATAGAGTCATCTGTCTTTACTTTCTTACCATTATTAACTTTATAATTAATCTTTAATTCTTCCATCTTTCCTTTAATAGGATTAAGTACATATTGTTTTTCATTTTTTTCATCAGTGATAAATAACTTATCATCAACTACTCCATTAAAATAAATACTTTGTGAAACACTAACTTCTACTACAGACTTTTTCTCATCAACCATATTATATATAATAAACTGATTATAGTTTAATTCTTCATCTTCATTATCAGTATTAACTGTAACGTAATAATCTCCAACAACACTAGATAACGTGTTTTCATAATAATCAGAATTTAAAAACTTTATATTTTGAATTTCATCACCCTTAATTAAATAAATACCTTTATAATTCCAAACTGAAAAAATATAATCGTCTGGAATATTGTTAAAATAAACTTCTAATTGTTTGTTTTTCGTAACACTATTATCAAAATTATAATAATTATCATCATAATCATACTTGTCAAACTTTTCTATCATATACGAAAACAAATCTTTTTCATTGTTTACTAAATAATATGTACTTACTTGCTTACCATCTAATAAACAACTAACATCATATACTCTATCTTTCTTATAAATTGGAAAAATACACTCTAAATTTTCCTTTTTATAATATTTAATATCCGTAATTATTCTCTCGTCTTTTTTAAAATTGTCTTCTATTGAGAAAGCATAATGCTTTTTCTTATCTTTTTTATTTTCTATAACAAAAGAATAATAATTTTTTTTATCACTTTTCTTAAACTTTTCAGTTATTTTATATTCTTTTTGATCACTTGTAATCAATTCATAATTTACTTTATGTTCTGTAATAAAAAGAGAAACAATAAACTGATATAAAAAAGCTAAAAAAGCTAAAAAAATTAACATGGGTAAAATTTTTTTCATATTATCACCTACATAACATCATGTTAAATCATTAATTCTACATATTAATTCTAACATAAAAATTAAAAGAAAGAAAAGGAAAGGAAAGTATTTCTACTTTCCTGAATTATCATGTGAAAGACCATATTGTTTTTTCTCTTCCATCATATAACGTGAAATCTCTGTTTCAATTTCATCTAAAGCATCTTTAGAAATATTAGATAAAGCTATAAACTCTTTAACTGTATCTATATATATTTTTCCCCATAATACACCACTTGTAACTTTTAAATCATTAAACATATCTGGTGTAATAGAATTTAAAAAATATCCAATAACAACTCTTTTTCTACCTATTAAAATTCTTTTATCCGTAATTGCAACAACAGCAGTTCCCCAAATATTAAAAGGATTATTATTTTTTTGAGCAGCAAAAGCATATAATACTTTTTCATCAGAATTAACATGTGTATCAACAACAGCTGCATTTTGTTTAATTCTCCACGCTACCGTAAATGGATGTCTCTTTTTAAATTCTAAAGCGTACTCATAAGCGCTTTTCATAAAAATCCCCCTTAATCTATAAATCCATTATCTTTAAAGAAAGATACAAAATCATCTGTAGTAACTAATCCATTAACCATATCTTTAATTTCACCATCTGATACAATAAGTAATAATGGTGTTCCATATCCTTCACTAAAGAAATCATCAGAATTCATTAAATCACTTTGTTCATCCGCATCCATTTCGTCAGTATCAATATGGTAAATTGTCAAATCATATTCATAAGCAATATTATGTAAAATTGGTTCAGCTATTTGACAATATCCACAAGTTGGTCTTGAAAGTAATACAATACTATCTTCATCACCATCATACATATCTAAATATTCATCTACATCAATATCTTCAAAATCTTTCATCTCATCTTCTGAAATTGCATTAGCTTCTTCTGTTGCGATATCCGTAATACTATTTCCTGTACTAGTATCAGAACTTGAATCTGTTGCACTACTAGACTCAGAATATAAATCATTATTCTTATCACTAGCTGAAACTGATACAAAGAAACATAATAAACAAAATAAAATTACACCTACAGCTATTCCTACCCCAATTAAAACTTTATTAGTATTATTAGAACTTACATTACCATCCATAAAACTTCCTCCTCAATAAAATTATAACACAAACATAAAATATTTCTATTACAAAAGTAATATTTCACAAATTAATCACTTTTCTTTTTATTTAGATATTCCTCATATGGTACCACTCTATCAACAATAGTTCCATCATCTAATATTTCAATTACACGATTACTAACAGTACTATTTAATTCATAATCACGAGAAGTAAATAAGATTTCCCCTTTAAAATTAATCATACCCTTATTTAAAGAAGTAATACTTTCCAAATCTAAATGGTTAGTTGGTTCATCTAAAATTAAGAAGTTAGGTTCTTCTAACATCATTTTAGATAACATACAACGTGCTTTCTCTCCTCCTGATAAAACAGACACCTTTTTAAAAACGTCTTCTCCTGAAAATAACATTCTCCCCAAGAATCCTCTTAATATTGTTTCATCTTTAACATCATAAAATTGTCCAATCCATTCCATAATATTTTTTTCAGAATTAAAATATTCAGTATTATCTTGAGGTAAATAACCATAATTAATAGTTTTTCCCCATTCAATAGTTCCACTATCATAACTTTCATTACCAGCTAAAATATTAAAAAGTGTTGTTTTAACAAAATCATCTTGAGCTAAAAAACATATTTTATCACCCTTTAATACAGTAAAAGATACATTATTAAGTATAGTCTTACCATCAATAGTTTTACATAGATTTTCTACTTTTAAAATTTCTTTACCTGCTTCTTTTTCAATCTTAAAATCAATATAAGGATATTTCCTAGAAGAAGGAACAATTTCATCTAATTGAATTTTTTCTAATAATTTTTTTCTTGATGTTGCTTGTTTTGATTTAGAAGCATTAGCACTAAATCTTGCGATAAATGCTTGAAGCTCTTTTATTTTTTCTTCTTTTTTCTTATTTGACTCTTTCATCTGCTTTTGTAGTAATTCACTAGATTCATACCAGAAATCATAGTTACCGACATATAGTTTTATTTTACCATAATCAATATCAGCAATATGTGTACAAACCTTATTTAAAAAATGTCTATCGTGAGAAACGATTATAACAGTATTATTAAAATTAATTAAAAATTCTTCTAACCATTCTATTGCTTCAATATCCAAACTGTTTGTTGGTTCATCTAAAAGTAATACATCAGGATCACCAAATAAAGCTTGTGCAAGTAAGACTTTAACTCTAAGTTTAACAGGAATATCTTTCATCTTCATAGAATGATATTTTATATCCACTCCCAAACTATTTAATAAAGTAGCTGCATCACTTTCGGCATTCCAACCATCCAACTCCATAAATTCTGCTTCTAAATTAGCAAGCTTCATTCCATCTTCTTCACTAAATTCAGTTTGCATATACATTTTATTTTTCTCACTCATAATTTGATAAAGTTTTTCATTACCCATAATAACAACATTTAAAACTTCTTCATCTTCAAATTGATAATGATCTTGTTTTAAAAATGAAATTCTCTCATCTTTTCCAACAATAACTTCACCTGTTGTTGTTTCAACTTCACCAGCAAGAACTTTTAAAAATGTACTTTTACCAGAACCATTAGCCCCAATTAATCCATAACAATTACCATTTGTAAATTTAATATTAACTTCTTCAAATAAAACTCTTTTACCAAATTTTAAACTTACATTGTTTACTTGTATCATTTTATCACCTCAAAACTTCTTAAAGTGTACTATAAATTAAAAAAAAAGACAAGTTATAAAACTTTTCTCTTTACATAATCCTCTAAAGTATCTTCTTTAATGTCACAAGCTATATACTCTAAAAAAGAAACATCATTATCTCTTGCCTCACTCAAACTACTATATAATTTAGAAAAATCATAACCATAGTCTCCAAACCGCTCCTTGCAAAATTTATTTAATACTCTAAAAAACAAAAAATTATCTATTAAATCTTTATTTCTTTTTACTATTTTTTCTCTATCACTATCATAATTAATAAAATATTTACCAGGATCAACAAAATACAACCCTTCATTAAACGAATAATTTTTAACTCTCGTATCTTTAGGCATAAAATCCGAAACCAACACTCTGTTTTCACCTAAAACTCTGGCATCATTAGATAATAATTTAAAATTTCGAAGAACAGCATCGGTAGGTAACCCCATAAAATGTAAAAGTCCTAAATCTTCTATATATCTTGTTGTATAACCACAAAAATCACCAAAAATATTATATAAAGTAGTCTGTGGTAATAAAATACAATCAGTATAAATTCCCTGTAAAAAAGAAACATCTTCTGGTAGTAAACGACTACACCATGCAATATGATGATAACATTTATAAGCAACATCACCTTTATGGTAAACCTTTGCTTCTTCTCCTTTACCAATGAAATCAAACTTAGTCAACAATTTCTTTCCATTACTATCAAAAACAAGTCTCATTCTATTTACCACCTAAAATTTTTCTTTTAACGTAACTTTCTAAATTATTTTCCCTTATATCACCAGCAATATATTCTGTTAGTTTTCCTTCTAAACAAAATTCATCTAATGAGGAATCAGAAATACTAGAATTAACCATATCTGAAGGAACAATTGTTTTTACATAAGGTAAAATTACTCCATCTAATAAAACTTGATCAACCATTACAGAATTATAATCGGTTATTTCTTCAGATGATATTTCTTCTTCAAAATAAAATTTACCCGGATCAAAAAAATATAAACCATGATGAAAAGCATAATTGCATATAGCAGATACTTCAGGTAATATATCTTGAATTACTACATGATTTTCTCCTAACATCTTACAATCATCTTTTAATAACTTAAATTCTTCTTTCAAACAATCAACAGGCAAATGTAATAAACTATCAACACCATAATTTTCTACATATCTAGTTGTATAACCTTTAAAATCACCACGCAAACTCCATAACATATCCTGTGGTAACAAAATACGTTTTGTAGGTATTTTCTGTAACCTTTCTGCATCCTCTAAACTTAATCTTTCAGAATAAAAAAAGGGATGATAACATTTATAAGCCTTATTACCTAAACGATATACCGTTCCCTCTGTACCTTTTCCAATATAATTATAAGAATATAATGTAATGATACCACGATTAGTCCTAATTACTCTCATACATATCCCCTATTTTATAATTCAATAAACTCTTTTAAAACATAATAAACTTTTTCAATTTCTAAAGCTTCATCTTTCTTTTTACCTAAACTTTTCAATATATCCAAAACATTAACAGTAGTCTTTTTTACTTTTTTATTATCTTGATACTTTTCCATTTTCTTTTCTACATATTCAATACTTTCTATATCACTCATAATTTTTTTACTATTTATCTGCATAATACCTTGTTTCTTTGGAATATGATCAAACTGATATTTAAAATACTCAAATTGTCTAAAAATAGCTGGCTTCTTATAATTTTCATAAATCATAAGTGCATATAATAATATCCTAACATCTCCAACAACATGAAGATTTTTACCATATCTTTGTTTCATTTTAGTATATTGAGAAACAATATATTGTTTTTTTTCACCAAGACTAGCAGTATGTGATTTTATTGATATTGAAAGTTTTTCACTTTTATGAAAGAAATGATATAAAAATAAAATTATAAATACCCATAATAAAAACTTTAACTGTTCTGCATCTAAAAATACAGTTTCTACTTGCCTAATAATAAATTGATTAACAAAGTAACAAACCACTACATTCCCCACATATAATGGTATAATTCCTTCTTCTTTAGCAAAGAAATCTTTATCCAATAAATATGTAGTATAAATCATTCGTATTAAAAATTCAAAAACAACAATTAAAAAAACATCATTACAAAAAGTTAATAGATGAAATGAACTAGCTAATGCAGCTATAAAGATAATAAATATATTAGTAAATAAAATATACTCTAATTTATTTATTTCTAACTTTTTCGAAATAACATTTAAAAATAAAAATAATAAAACAGCAAAAAATAAATAACTAATAAATATTAAAGCTTCCACAAGCATTCCCCCTAAAAGTAGCTATATTATACCAAATAAGTAAAAAAAAGACAAACTATAATACATTTTTTTGTTTGTCTAATTCTTTTAACTTAGCCTTTATCATAAAAACTAAATCCATATCGGCATTTATTTTATATAAAACAAGTAAGCTATCCTGTAATTTAGTCCTTAATGACATTGTATCTTTTATACATTCTGCTTCCTTTTTATAATCAAAATTAGCTATAGGATTATCTTTAAGAAATGCTCTAATATAGTTTTCAATATCTTTTAATACATAAACTTTTAAATCATAATCATCCATTTCCATAACCCCATAATATCCACCTACTAGATATTTAAATTCATCTTCAAGCTTCACTTTTTCACCTCATTATCAATCCATTTCATTATAACCATTACAATATAGTTAATATCATCTTTAGTTAATTCTTTATCTTTAGAAATATGATGCCATTTATATAAACATCCTCGACAACAAGTCGCTGTAGCATGTTGTGCCACAAAAACAGGATGTCCTCGCATAGGAGTTTGTTTTCCATCATTTAAAGTTGGATATGAAGCAAGTCTTTTAGATATAAAATCATAAGCATGCTTCTTTATTTCATCAAAGCCTTTACTTTGTATATACAAAATATCCTTACTTGTTAAATGAAAACGACTACGAAATTTAGATTTTGATAATTTATAAAGTACTTTATTTACCTCTAAAGTATAATAATCTTCAATCTTCATAATTACTCCGTAATATCAGCATATTGAATTGGTAAAATATTTTCCAAATCAGCAAGAGCTACCTGTACCTGATAACCAATTTTACCAGCACTAAATATAATACTAGAAAAATCTTTTGCCTTATTATCTATTATAATAGGAAATTGTTTTTTTAAACCAATTGGAGAACATCCACCATGTATATAACCCGTAACACCTAATAATTCTTTAGATAAAATCATAGATAATGACTTTTCTGAAACTGCCTTTGCACATTTCTTTAAATCAAGTTCTAAAGCAACAGGAATCATAAACACATAATGCTTTTTAGAATTACTAACTGTAATTAAGGTCTTAAAAACTTGATTAAAATCTTGTTTTAAAACAGTAGCAACCTCAACACCACTAATAGCATCAGTATCCCCATAATAATATGAATCATATTTAATCTTTTTTTGATCTAGTATTCGCATAACATTCGTTTTTTCCATAAAATCACCTCATTGTAAATAATTCAACAAAGTTTCTTACAAAAAATATTTTATCATAGGATAAAACAATTGAAAACATTTAAAAACTAGACGTTTACTATATATATTTATCATTATTTTAACTATATTATAATGAAAGGAATGAAGTATATGTACGGAATGTATCCTTATCCATATTATAATTGTGGAACTAATGATAACAATGGTTTTGGTTGGTGGTGGGCAATTTTAATTGTCATCTTTATTATTTTCTTTGTATTTAATGGAAATAATAACAACTGTAATCATTGTGATAGATAAGCACTTTGGTGCTTTTTTTATTGACAAAAATTAAAACCTGCAATAATTTAAGTAAAGCATTTTTTTATATAGTGAGGTAACAATATGAAATTAGTAGAATTAAAATGTAAAAATTGTGGAGCAAACTTAAAAGTCCCAGAAAATCAAACAAATATAACATGTGAATTTTGTAACACAACATTTCACCTAGATGATGAAGTACAGCATATTCAATATGACAATATGCAACAAAGCGGATATGAATTTGAAAAAGGAAAAATAAAAGCTAAAGAAGAATATCAGAAGAATTACTTTAATAAAATGACAACTAGCTAAAAAAACAAAAAAAACAGCTTTAATACTATGCCTAATAGGTATAGGTGGATTTAATGGATTACATGAATTTTATGTAGGAAATTTTAAGAAAGGAATAATTAAATTTTTTACATTTAACTGGATTTTCATTGGATTAATATATGATATTATAAAAATAGAAAATGGAAAATTCCAAGATAGCCAAGGTAAATATTTAAGATAATAAGAACTTTATACATTTAATCGTATAAAGTTTTTTTCAAAATAAAAACCGTTGATAAACAACGGTAATAATCAATATGGTGGAGCATAGCGGGATCGAACCGCTGACCTCCACGGTGCAAACGTGGCGCTCTCCCAGCTGAGCTAATGCCCCAAATATTGTCTCCTTTTTAAGTCGACAAATAGATTATAACAAGCACCAACATAATTGTCAACAATTTTTAAATCTTTTTTCTAAATATTCCCCTTCTAAATAGTAGTTATTTTCCCTTTTTATTAAATGACGACGCCATCTTTTAAAATTTTTATATGAAAAAACAATACTACTTTTTGAAAAATATATTGGATTTAAATATCTTTCTAATAAAAACTTTTCATACAAATAATGAAATTCTTTAACTTCTTTTAATAATTTAATAAACAAAAAACTAGTAAAAAACAAAATATTAAGTGAAGAAAAATATAAAGAAAAAATATAGAACAATATCAACATAAAAAAACTAATAAAGAAAATTAAATAATAAGAAGTTTTAAAAGAAAATAATAATTGAAAAAATAAACATAATATTTTTCCACCATCTAATGGATAAACAGGTAACAAATTAAATATTAATATAGCAAAATGATAAAGTGTAATTAATTCTAAATCATTATTAAAAATTAAAATCAAAAATAAATAAGCAAAGCATTGAAATATAGGACCACATATTAAAATTAAAAATTCTAAAATAAAAGGCATACTGTAAGGAATAAATGTTTTAGAAATGCCTCCTAATGGAGTAATTAAAATTTCTTTTATATTTCCTCCACATAAATATGTCATTAACACATGACCAAGCTCATGAACTACAACTAACACCGTTATTATCAAAAATGAAAAAAAAGAAGCTGTAAAAATAGAAGCAAGTGCCACAAAATAAAATAAAGGATGAATCTTAAATATATTCTTTATAATCTAAAAACTTACCATCTTTTTGAAAAAGTAAATACAACTTTTTATCTTGAGCTTCACCTAACAACTCCCCTTTTTCTACATAATCATATAACTTAATATTAGAAACCGAAACATTAGAGTAATAGACGTCTATTCCATCAACTTGTTCCACTACAACCGTATTACCATATCCTTTTTTTTCACCAAGAAATATAACAATTCCACTTTCAAGTATTGGTACCATATAATTTTCATCAACGGTTAGCTTTACTCCATCTTTATATTTACTAGATTTCAAATAACTAAGTTTTTCTTGAAACACGGGTTTTTCATCAACTAAAACTTTATCAATTGACAAAATGTTTCCGAAATATTTTTGATATATTTCTCCTAACTGTACAAATTTAAACTGCTTATTATAAACATTATCTAAGATTTTATTTTTAAAAGAAACATCACTTTTTACCAAAATCATCCCAAACAAAAAAATCGCAATAGTTACTAAAACTCTACTAATAAAACTACGTATACTTTTCTTTAATACTAACTTCTTCTTAATTACCTTTCTCTTATCCATATTATCTCCTCTAATAAATAATATGAAAAAAGAAAAGATAATATGAATCTTTTCTAATTTATTGAAATTTTTTTAAATCTTTTTGGCAATAACAATACAATAAGATATAAAACTTCTCCATAACATAAATTTAATATTAAACTATGACTAATTTTATAAATAAGTCTTCCAAAAGTCATTGGAACAAGTTGAAAAATCAAAATAATAAAAGCATTCAAACATTCATAACCAACTATTACCAAAAAAACAAAAAACAAAATTGTAAACCAAGTAGGTTGTATATATTTATATAATAAAGTAATAAGCAAAGCAACAATCAAAAACAAAATAGCATTGTAAAATAATAAATTTGTATACATAAAATCATAACAAAGACCTACAATTAAAGCACTTAAATAATATGCTTTTTTATTTTTTACAAAAAAAGGATAAATTATAACAAATGAAACAATTGTTAACATAGGTGTAAACAAAGACAAATCTCCTACCATATAAGGTAAAAAATTTGATAATATCCCATCTAAAAAAAATGAAACAATTAAAATTATAGTTGAAACTAACATTTACTCTTTCTCCTTTAAAACTGTTACATAATGAATATTATTAAAATCTTGTGAAGTTTTTATATAAAGAGTCTTACTTAAATCATATTTATCATCTTTAACCTCTTCAACTACCCCTATATAAATACCACTTGGAAACATACCACCAAGTCCACTAGTAGTAATAGTGTCACCTTTTTTAACATCACTCATTTTGTCAACACCAGTAACAGTAACAAGTTCTCTTTTAGCATCATACCCATTCAAAATAGCATAACTATCTCCACTATTAGTCTGAATTGCTACACTAACTTTAAAATTAACGTCATCACATGTAATTAACTTAATTTCACTAGAATGAGAATATACACGAGAAATCTTTCCTACAAGTCCATGTTTAGTAATAACCGCCATGTCTTTTTTTATTCCATCTTTAGAACCTTTATCAATCATAATTTGATTAAACCAATAATTCTTGTTTCTAGATAAAATTGTTGCATTAATTGGTGTATACTCCGTTAAGGTAGTCTTTAAATCTAAAACTTCTTTTAATTCTTGTATCTCTTTTTCTAAAGAAGCATTTACATTTTTTTGAATAAGATAACTCTCAGACTGATCAACATTTTTTTCTCCGTTAAGCGCTGTAAAAGGATACATAACTATCTTATCAATTGTCATAATAACGCTTTTTACTAAACCTTCACCAAAAAAATTAGCCCTATTTAACTGAATAGAAGAAATAAGTGCAATTATAGCAACAATAACAACACTTAAAATAATCAAATTTCTTTTTTTAGTCTTTTTATTCTTATACATAACATCATCCCATTCCAGATTATTATAATATAAATAAAATTGAGTCGCAACTATAGATTCAAAATATTACGATGTTCAAAAAAACTATAATAACTATCTTCGCAGACAATAATATGATCTCTAACAGGAATTCCTTGAAGTTGACCTATTTTAACTAAGTGATCTGTAAGTAAAATATCTTCTTTACTAGGTTGTATAGAACCAGATGGATGATTATGTACACAAATAATACTAGAAGCACTAAGACGATATGCTTCTTTAAAAATTTCCCTTGGATGAACAACACTTCGATTAATAGTACCCATAAACAACAACTTCCTTTCTAATAACTCTTGTCTATTATTAAAATAATAACAATAAAAATATTCTTGTTTTAAATCAACAATATAATATTTTGCATCTAACCATATATCTTTAGGATTAGACAAAAACATTCTTTTTTTCTCAACATTTTTTAAAAAAATTCTCTTTCCAAATTCAATAGCTGCTAAAATATCTATTGCCTTTACACTCCCAATACCATAAATAGAAAGCAAATCATAATAACTACAATCACGAATAGCTGTTAATGGGAATTTTTTCAAGACATCAATTGCTAATTGAATTGCATTTTTATCTTTACTTCCATTTCTCAAAATAATAGCAAGAAGTTCAGAATCAGATAAAGAACTTGCCCCATTTAACAACAACTTTTCTCTAGGACGACTATCTTCAGGAAGTTCTTTTATACGATAATTTATAAAACCTCACCTCTTACTTATTATTATCAACTTAACTATTATTTCCTAGAATTTGTTCATAATTTGCCAAAACAACTTCTTCTACTGTCAAAATATCACTAGTAACATCACTATCTTCTACCAATAAATCAAATTGACTAACATTACTTGCAAATTCTTCATTATCAAGTTCTACTGTTTTAATATATATATCGTAACCCAAATTTTGATAAATTTTTTGAATCTTTTTAGCATTGTCAGCACTCATTGTAATACCAACATATACATAATATTTATCATCTTCAAAAATCGCAAGTTTATTAGTTAAGTCTTCTACATTTTCTTGCATAATATCCTTTGACGAATAAACACCTTCTTGTAAAAAATAATAAGTATTATTAGGAGAAAACACAGAAACACTAACAGGAGCTTTATCATATAAAATGTTTCCACATATTGCTCCTAACCCAACAAAAATTAAAGCTAATAACAAAGTTTTTTTCATAAATATCACCAATAATAAAATAACAAATATTATTAGCGTTTTATGTCGAAAAAAAAAGATATTAGAAAATATCTATCTCTTTAACTGATAAACAAATCTTGACTGTTCTTTTATAGAATCAGAATTAATACAATATCTATCAAAAACAAACTGAAAATAATCACCACAATTTTCAGAAGACATTACAACAAAACCAGGGTTTCCTTCTGGAAAATCTCTATAATGCATATCATCACTTAACGTTGGTAATTTTAAAAAATCTTCTGCCGCACGAAATTTATGGGCATGGCCTTGAATTGCAAAAACATCTGGCAACAAACGATATTGTGGTCGAATAGTACAATGATGCTCTAAAGAAAAAGGAACACCATCTACCGTAAAATAAGCTTGGGAATAACCAAGAGGCATCACATTTTTCTTTTCTCCAGCCAAAACTTTTAGCAAATCAAAACCATGTTTATGATATTTTAAATCATGATTTCCTCCCAAAATATATTGTTTCACTCTCTTATCCTCAGGATAAGCTTCAATAACATGATCTAATTGTTTTAAAGGTGTCTGAAATCCCCTTTTGCATTCTATTAAGCCTGCTCCAATATCACCACCATGCATAATACTTGAAATATGATTTCTATGACAAAAATCTATAACCATAGGAAAATAATTTAAATTTTCATATTTACTACCAAAATGAGTATCCGCAACAAAAACAATTCTCTTATGAGCAAAATCCACCATACTACAACTATTTAAATATATTGATTTTAACTGTTCTCTTTCTTCTTCTTCAAAATTTCTTTTATAGGAGAGCGCCTCATTCCTTAAACCTGACAATAATTCAAACTTATCCATTTGATATTCTTCTAAAACTTTATCAAAATCTTCACCATCAAGTAATCTTTCTAAGGCATCTCTCACTAAACCACCGCCCATTATCATACTCTAATACCAGAATACTAAAAAAGATAAAAAAAAACAATAGGAAAAACCTATTGTTTTAAAATTTTACAATTGACTTTCCAAAGTTTTTAATTTTTCTTTTTCTTCCGCCAACTTACTTCTATCTAAATCAACTATATTTTTAGGTGCTTTTTTAACATAATTTTCATTTTCTAAAAGCTTCTCCCTACGTTCTATAGAAGCTTTTAATTTCTTTACTTCTTCTTCTAATTGTTCCTTATTAATCTCATTTTCAAAATAATAAGTAATTTGAAGTAATGAAGATTGATAAGAAACTGATTGTAAACCATTTACATCAGATAAATCTGAGATAATATTATCATCTGTAATCTTTAATTGTGAAGAGTAAATTGTTTTTAAATCAGAAGAAGTTTTTATATCAACCTTAGCATCTTTTTTTATACCATTAGAAACTTTTAAATTTCTAATCTCTGTAATATCATGAATAGCTTTAACAACATCATCATAAACGTCATTAAACACTTGTTCCTTATTATAACTTGGATAAGAACTAATCATAATAGATTCACTTGACTTAACAGGTAATTTTTGATAAATCTCCTCAGTTACATAAGGCATAAATGGATGTAATAATTTTAAAATAGTTGTCAAAACATCTAATAAAACACTCTTAGTTGTATAATTCATAGAAGTTTTACTTAACTCTATATAATTATCACAGAAATCTTCCCAAATAAATTGATATAAATTACTTCCTACATGTTGAAATTCATAGCTATCCATATTTTTTATTGTTTCTTCAATCAAACGATTTTTAGCTGTTAAAATCCACTTATCAGCTAAGCTTAAATTATCAAAAGTAATTTTATCTGTTGTTAAATCATCAATATTCATTAAAACATAACGAGACGCATTCCATAACTTATTAATAAAATTCCAAGTTGATTTAACTTTTTCTTCATCATAGCGTAAATCAGTTCCTGGTGCTGTATTTGTTGTTAAAAAGAAACGTAGACTATCAGCACCATACTCTTCTATAACATCCATTGGATCTACTCCATTACCAAGTGACTTGCTCATCTTACGTCCTTCTTTATCACGAACAAGACCATGAATAAGACAATCATTAAAAGGTCTCTTACCAGTAAATTCTAATCCTTGAAAAGTCATACGATTTACCCAGAAAGGAATAATATCATAACCTGTAACCAACACATTATTTGGATAATATCTTTTAAAATCATCAGTCTCTTCAGGCCATCCTAAAGTTGAAAATGGCCATAAAGCAGATGAAAACCAAGTATCAAGAACATCTTCATCTTGTACCCAACCATCACCTTCAGGAGCACTAAGTCCTACATAAACTTCATCACCACGATACCAAGCAGGAATCCTATGCCCCCACCACAACTGTCTAGAAATACACCAATCATAAGTAATTTCCATCCAATGATTCATTGTTTTTTCATAACGTTCAGGTACAAAATTAACTTTTGTTTTCTTATTTTTTTGATTTTCTAAAACACGATCAGCTAAAGGTCTCATCTTAACAAACCATTGCTTAGATAACGTTGGTTCAACTACTGCATCACTACGCTCACTATGTCCAACATTGTGAATAATTTCTTCAACACGAATTAATAAATCTTTTTCTTTTAAATCCTCAACTAGCTTTTCACGACATTCTTCACGAGTCATCCCCTCATAACCAGGAGCGTTCTCATTCATTGTGGCATCTAAATTCATAACAACAACTTGTTCCAAATTATGACGTAATCCAACTTCATAATCATTAGGATCATGTGCAGGTGTAATCTTAACAACACCAGTACCAAATTCAGGGTCTGCATGCTCGTCAGCAACAATAGGAATTTCCTTTCCAACAATCGGTAAAACTACTGATTTTCCAATAATATCCTTATATCTTTCATCATTAGGGTTAACAGCAACTGCGGTATCACCAAATAAAGTTTCAGGACGAGTTGTTGCAACATCTAAAAATTTATCAGTACCACTTATATAATATTTAATATGATAAAATGCACCCTTATCCTCTTTATAAATAACTTCCTCATTTGAAAGTGCCGTCATCTGAACTGGATCCCAGTTAATCATACGAGTACCACGATAAATTAATCCCTTATTATAAAGTGTAACGAATACATAATTAACTGCATCATTTAAACCTTTATCTAAAGTAAATCTTTCTTTTGTATAATCCAAACTAAGTCCAAGTTTAGACCATTGTTCATGAATAGTATTAGCATATTCATCTTTCCAATTCCAAGCTTGTTTAAGCCAGTCTTCTCTAGACATACCACGGGGATTTACACCAGAATCACGTAATCTCTTATCAACTTTTGCTTGAGTAGCAATACCAGCGTGATCCATACCTGGTAACCATAAAGCATCATAACCTTGCATTCTTTTATAACGAATTAAAATATCTTGTAAAGCTGTATCCCAGGCATGACCTAAATGAAGCTTTCCAGTTACGTTTGGAGGTGGTATTACAATACAATAAGGTGTTTTATCACTTTTACTATCAGAATTAAAATAACCCTTACTTAACCACTCCTCATATTTGTTTTTTTCTACATCTATATGATTATATTTTTTATCTAACATTGTCTTCACCTTCCTACTATTTTATTATTTATATAATTAAATTGAGACTCGTACATAATCACCCTTAAATATAAATTGCATTAAAATCACCTCTTAACAAAAAAACGAGCCTCATCCAAAGGACGAAAACTCGTGGTACCACCTTATTTCATAGAATCAATATTCTATCTCAATGTCGTAACGTGACAAAACGGAATAACTTACTAAAATTCAGAAATCCTGCTCCATTGCTACCTTCAAAATAGATTACTAGTTATTTGCACCATCCATAACCTCTCTAAAAGCATTTCTATTTTTACTCCTCAACTTCACTGCATCTACTACATAGTATATATCAATTGCTTTTATTTTACAAGAATTTTATTTAGATCTAATATTTTCTCGATAAAATCTGAAAGCAGCTCTTTCTAAAATTTCATCTGGAACACTTTCCAAAAATGAACTCGCATTTTCATTTTTATGATTGCTATATACTCTTTTAAAAGAATCTAAAAAATTTTCAGAAAATCCAAGAGTACTTAAATAATCTAAATAGCCAAAATATTCTGGAACAGAAATCACATTCATATTCTCTTCCGCAATAGTACTTAATAACATCATATTATAACATAACAAATCAGTATCACGATTAGGAAATGGTATTCCAAAGACATTAAACTCATATTTAGAAAAATCATCTAAATTAGGATTATCAATTAAATAATACGATGGTAAAGCCATATTATGAAATGTTGAACTATCTAAATCAACAACAGAAATATCACCATCACTATTTACAAGAAAATTATTCTCGTGCAAATCTCCAAAACAGAAAGGTAATCCTTCATACTCAAAAGAATGAGCTTTTTCCACAATATCACCCACACGTTTTAACAAACTTAACTTTACACTTTTTGAAACACCTGCACCCTTTAATACAGTACCAAGAGTAGTTGTGTTTTTTTGTTCCAAAAGTAAAAAGCCAATTAGACCACCGTCATCATATACCAAATATTCTGGAATAACAAACTCCTTTAAATCACCCTGCATAGACAACTTATTTAGTGCAGTAATAGAAAAAATCTTATTTGAAAGTATTTCTGTTCCTAAATTGTATAATTTTTTAAATAAATAATCCTTTCTTTGGCGAGCCCCATCAACCATCGTAAAACGATATAATTCTGACTCACTATTAGTAACATCATCACTCACAGCAAACTTAGACAACTGACTAGTATCATTGCTAGAAAAAGTAATTTTTTTCATTTTATTCAAACCTTACTAAATATCTTATTTTATTTTTTCAACTTCAGGATATGTTTTTCCCTTTAAGTCAACAACTGCTTTTTTTATCTTTAAATTATGCGTAAGCTTACCAGAGTTAGGTTCAGATATTCCTTCTCTTGCAACAATATTATTAATATTTTTCTTTCCGTCAATCACTTTACCAAAAGCCGCATATTGTCCATCAAGTGACTCCGCCTTATCCAATACAATGAAAAACTGACTTCCAGCAGAATCATTATCTTGACTTCTTGCCATTGAAACAACCCATTTATTATGTTTTAAATTATTTTCAAAACCATTTTCACTAAATTCTCCCTTTATAGTATATCCAGGTCCACCTGTACCAGTACCATTAGGGTCTCCTCCTTGTAAAACAAAACCAGGAACTAATCTATGAAAAGTATTATCATCATAAAATCCAGATTTAACTAAAGAAATGAAATTGTTAACAGTATTAGGAGCAACTTTTGGAAATAACTCTATAACGATCGAACCATAATCTTCAATATACATTGCAACTACTGGGTTATCTGTTTTATATTTATTTAATTCAACTTCATGACCCTTCTCATCATAAGAAATACCAAGTAAATTTTCTTCTACACCACATCCAGATAAAAATATAGATACACAAAAAATAATAGCAATACAAAATATTTTTTTCATTTTATTTTTCCTCCAAAATATCTCTAGCGGCAACTAAACCAGTAGCTGCAGCAATAACAATATTTCCGGCTTTCCCAGCACCATCACCAATAAAATAGATATCTTCATCTTTTAATTTGAAGTGATTATCTGTTTCTATTTCATTACTAAAGAATTTAATTTCTGGTCCATACAATAAAGTTTCATCATTGTTAACACCGGGAATTATTCTATCCAAAGTTTCCAATCCCTCTAAAATATTTGTAATAATTCTATGTGGTAACACTAACGCTAAATCTCCGGCAACGCAATCTTTTAAAGTAGGCTCAATAAATCCTTGATTAATACGATGCCATGTAGACCTTCTTCCTCTCCTTAAATCTTTTAACGATTGTATAATTGGTTTAGAGTCACCAAGTACATTAGCAATTCTTGCAATAGATTCACCATAAAGTCTTGTATTAGTAACAGGTTCAGTCAAATGAACTCTACTTATAAAAGCAAAATTACTATTATTAGACTTTATTTCTTTTAAAGAATGACCATTAACACAAATATATCCGTAATAGTTTTCTTTAGCAACAAATCCACCCGGATTAGTACAAAAAGTTCTAATTTGATCTCCATAAGTTTTAGTTCTAATAAATATTGTCGGATCATAAATAACATCAGTTATATCTTTTAAAATTTCTTTTCTTACTTCTACTCTTACACCTATTTCAATACTTTGAGACAAGTAAGGTATTTTATATTTATCAGCTAATTCTTGAATCCATTTAGCACCTGTCCTTCCTGGTGCGACAATAACTTTTTTACCAAGAAGCTTTTTGTTTTTACCATACAAGACCTCATATCCGTTATCAACTTTTACAATATCATTTACATCAGTATTTTCAAACAAAGTTACACCATGTTTTTCTAAAAAAATTGAAAAGTCACTAATATATTCTGGTAAATGATCACTACCTAAATGTTTCTGTCTAATTAATAACAATCTTGCTCCTTGAACAGCCACATCATGCTTAATCCTCAAAGCTTCATCCATATTAGACGGAAAAACCTCGCTATCCATACCAAATTCTGTAAAAATCTTTTCCGTATCATCTATAAGTCTTTCAGCTTCACTTTCACTCATGTATTTAAACAAATCACTTTTACCTAATTTAGGAATAAAATTTAATTTACCATCAGAAAAAGTTCCAGCACCACCATACCCTGATAAGATTCGACATGGATTACAGTTTAAACATTTTGTATTATTTTTGTTCATCGGACAAAAACGTGTGCTTACTTTAGGACCTTTATCCATCAATGCAATCTTTAATTTTTTGTTTTTAGTAATTAATTCATAAGCTGCAAATAATCCCGCGGGACCTGCACCAACAATAATAACATCAAAATTCATATATATCACCACAACAATTATATCATAAAATTACATATGTTTGTAAATCTCAAAAAATTTGAAACAGATTTTTAGTAACCATATCAAAACTATGATACAATAATAATGGTGATAATATGACGACCAGAACAGAAAGAAATGAAGAAAAACAAAAAGAATTAATACGTGAAGAAAATCGTGAATTAAGAAAAAAGATAGTTTTAACAGCAGCTAAAGTTATACTAATCATAATAGTAATAAGCCTAATCTTTTATTTTTATACTACATACATATCTTCAAAAATAATTACTGTCAAGGAAGAAAGAATTATTAATGAAAAAATACCAGAATCGTTTAATGGTTTGAAAATCATTCAAATATCAGATATTCATTATGGAACAACAATATTTAAAGATGATATTGCAAATTTAGTTAAATTAATTAATGAAAGAAATCCTGATTTAGTAATTTTTACTGGTGATTTAATAAACAAGGATTATAAATTACACGAAAAAGAAAAAGAATATTTGATAAAGCAACTAAAAAACATTAAAAGTACACTTGGTAAATATGCCATATATGGCGAAGAAGATGAAAAATATTTTGATTCAATTATGACACAGAGCCAATTTATTATATTAGATAATTCTTATGATTTAATATATAAAAACAGCAATACACCTATATTAATTGTAGGAATAAACACAAATAATACGGATTTAGAAAAAAGCTATGCTTACTTTAAAGAACCAACACACAATTCTAACATTTATACAATATCTCTATTGCACAAACCAGATGAAATAGACTCACTTATCGAAAAACATAACTCTGATTTAATACTAGCGGGGCATTCACACAACGGTCAAATCAGAATCCCCAAAATTGGTGGAATTATAAAAAAAGACGGTGCAAAAAAATATATAAACGAATATTATAAAATTAATAATAGTGAAATATATATTTCAAGTGGAATAGGAACCAATGAATTAGGATTTAGATTATTTTGTAGACCAAGTATAAACTTTTTCAGGATATCATCAAAATAAATTATGGATTAATTTTAAGAAAGAAAAATTTTCTTTCTTTTCTTTTTTCAAAAAAATAGGTAATGATCCTATTTTTTCATCCTTTAAAAATATTTCAATATTTCCTACCCTATTTTTGGAAAAATTTTCCAAATAAATAAAAGTTTTAATTTTATCAATTTCTCTTTCTGTCAAAGGATAAAAAAAAGATTTTTTTAAATAAACTGGTGAAGCAAATAACTTTTTATCAATATTAAAAGTTTTTTTATCAACAATTTTATATTTTTTATAATTACTAAAAAGTTCTTCATATAGCGATTCATGAGTGGTATAAATATCATTATCGTTTAAACTTACAATCGTAATACTCAAATTTCCTTTTTTTGCAGTGGAAACCAAAGATTTTCCAGCACTTGGAGTATAACCATTTTTTCCACCAGTGCAAAATTCATAATTAAATAACAATTTATTTCGGTTATACCATAAATATGTCTTGTTTTTAGTACTACATTCATATTTCTCTGTAGAAACAATCTTTTTATAAATTTGATTGTTATTAGCATATGAAGATAACAAAGCCATATCATAGGCAGTGGAATAATTTTTTGTGTATTCATCTAAACCATGTGGATTACGAAAAACGGTGTTTTTCATCCCCAACTCTTTAGCTTTTTCATTCATCATAGCAACAAACTTTTTTTCGCTACCAGCTACATTTTTAGCCAACACCACAGCAGCATCATTACCACTTCGTAATAAAAGCCCATAAAGTAAATCTTTAACTCTAATTTTTTCGCCGACTTCTAAATAAATACTCGTACCATACATTTTCAAAATTTCATTACCAACTATAATCTTTTTATTAAGGTTAATGTTTTCTATTGTAACAATAGCAGTCATAATTTTTGTAGTAGAAGCGATAAGCTTTTTTTCATTACAATTATTTTGATATAAAACCCTACCACTATCCATATCTAATGCAACAACAGAAGTGGATGCAAATACAGATAATGGAGAAAAAATTAAAAATATTAAAAAAATTATCGAAAACTTCATACTTTCACCTAATAATATATATGAACAAAACAAAAATATATAATTTTTTTATAATGAAAGGAGTCAAAAAATGGAAAATTTTGGAAATATAAATAAATGTATTAATGACTTAAAGCTTAAATTCAATACAATAAATGAAAGAGGCTGGATAAAAGCATCATCCCACGGAAATGGCAATGTAGGAATTACTTTTGAAAATGAGTTAGGAAAAGAAAGAGAAAATTTACCAATAGCTGACTATAAAGGAATAGAAATAAAAACCAACTTAGAAGAAAATGGAAGAAAATATATAACGCTATTTAGTTCAAATCCAGATGGTAAATATATTTTTCAAAACAAAGTATTGCTGGAAAAATATGGAAATTATGATAAAGAATTTATAGATAAAAAGAACCTCTTTGCAAGAGTTAATGCAAAAAATTACAAATATGTAAATGGATATTATATGAAACTAAATGTAAACTATAAGCAAGAAAGAATATATCTAGAGGTATATAGTAAAAATTTTGAATTAATTGAAAGAGATTGCTTTTGGGACTTTGATACAATCGAAAAAAAGCTAGATACAAAAATAAAATATTTAGCATATATAACTGCAGAAAGAAAATATATTAATCATATAGTATATTTTAAATACACCAGTATTAATTTTTATGAATTAAAAGATTATAAAACCTTTATAAAGCTTATAGAGTATGGAATAATAAAAATATGTTTTAAAATAGGAATATATAAAAAAGGCAAAAAAATTGGCAATATCTATGACCATGGAACTGGCTTTGAAATAGAAAAAAAAGATATAAACAAAATATATGATAGTTATTAGCAATTAATCATTTGGCTTGGTTTGGGACACAAAAAAACATCGAATAAAATCCGATGTTTTAAAATCTAATGGTCGGGAAGACAGGATTTGAACCTGCAACCCCTTGGTCCCAAACCAAGTGCTCTACCAAGTTGAGCCACTTCCCGATATGGTGCGCTCGAAGGGATTCGAACCCCTGACCTTTTGGTTCGTAGCCAAACACTCTATCCAACTGAGCTACGAGCGCATGTCACGTAACCAAATTTATATAAATGTAAATTGATTAACAAAATGGTGGCTCCAGCGGGAATCGAACCAGCGACACAGGGATTTTCAGTCCCTTGCTCTACCGACTGAGCTATGAAGCCAAATGGCGGTCTCAACGGGACTCGAACCCGCGATCTTCTGCGTGACAGGCAGACGTGTTAACCAGCTGCACCATGAGACCAATTGGTTGCGGGAGAAGGATTTGAACCTACGACCTCAGGGTTATGAGCCCTGCGAGCTACCGAACTGCTCCATCCCGCGATATTATAACATTAAAATTAATGGCGGAGGAAAAGGGATTCGAACCCCTGCGCCGCTCGCACGACCTCCCGGTTTTCAAGACCGGTCCCTTCAACCAGACTTGGGTATTCCTCCATAGACGTCATTTCAGACGACAAAATGATTATAACACAACAAAATTAATAGTGTCAACATTAAATTTAATATTATTATAAACATTTATAAAAAAACTCATTAACTATAACTAGTAATGAGTAATTTTTTAATGGTGCCTAAGGCCGGACTTGAACCGGCACGAGGGTTGAATCTCGCAGGATTTTAAGTCCTGTGCGTCTACCAATTCCGCCACTCAGGCAATGGTGATCTGTATGAGATTCGAACTCATGACCCTTTGATTAAAAGTCAAATGCTCTACCGACTGAGCTAACAGATCATTATAATGGCTGCCTCGGTTAGATTCGAACTAACGCATGTCAGAGTCAAAGTCTGATGCCTTACCACTTGGCTACGAG
Source organism: uncultured Bacilli bacterium (assembly GCA_944332465.1). Classification (GTDB taxonomy): domain Bacteria; phylum Bacillota_I; class Bacilli_A; order RF39; family UBA660; genus Faecimonas. The sequence goes on from CALVJZ010000001.1 coordinate 35,377, forward strand.
GCAACATCAGTGGTGGAGAGGAATGGATTCGAACCATTGAACCCGAAGGAACAGATTTACAGTCTGTCGCGTTTAGCCACTTCGCTACCTCTCCAAAAAAAATGGTGCCGAAACCAGGACTTGAACCCGGAACCTACTGATTACAAGTCAGTTGCTCTACCAATTGAGCTATTTCGGCATGGTGGGCGATATAGGACTCGAACCTGTGACCCCCTGCTTGTAAGGCAGGTGCTCTAACCAACTGAGCTAATCGCCCAAAATGTCAGTTGACAGTACTAAATATACCAACATTTAAAAACTTTGTCAATACAAACAAACTAATTTTTTTGTTTTTTTTCCAATAATTCGTTTTTCTTGTCAAAAATCCATCCTGATAAAGCTTTTTCTAATCCAGAAAAACCAGAAGCAGTCTCCATAATTTTTTTCTTACTTTTTTTATTTAACTTATAGTCAATGTTTTTTATACTCAATTTAACATGACACGTTTCAACGTCACTATCATCTATAACTTCTGCACGTATTGTTTCACCTACATAAACATAGTCAGCTGGATTTTTTACAAAAAAACTAGATATTTCTGAAATATGTATTAATCCACTATAATAATCATCCAAACTAACAAAGATACCGTACTTTTCGATTCCAGTTACACATCCAGTAACTATTTCTCCTTTTTTATATTGATTCATTATAACACATCCCAAAGACAGTATAACATTAAAAACAATTTGAAACAAGAAAAACACTTTACTAAATTATTAAAAAAATTGTATAATAACCATGGTGAATGAAATGAACAAAGAAGAACAAATAAAATTACTAATTGAAAAAATAAGACCATTTTTAATAAATGACGGTGGTGATATAGAATTCATAAAATACGAAAATCAAATTGTCTATATAAAACTAAAAGGAGCATGTGATGGATGTCCAATGATGGATATTACAATAAAAGATGGCATTGAACAAATTATAAAAAACGAAATTCCAGAAGTAAAAGAAGTTAAGAACGAATCATAATGTTCTTTTTTTTATCCATAATATTTCAGGGATAGAAAAATAGTCATTAATTATTCTTGATATATTATTTAAAAACATTTCATAATTATCAAAAAAATCTTCATTAAAAATTTCCAAATTTAAAATTTCGTTATCCAAGAAATCATCTATACAATCAAAGTAAAATGTAGGAAATATAATTCTAGCATATAACAAAACAGACTCCCAATAATTTAATTGATGTAATATTTCTCTAAAGTCAAATTCTATATTCTTTTTATAAACAAAAATCAATTTTAAAATTTCTGCTATATCACGGCTTCTGTAATCAACAATAAAATTAGATATAATAAATGAATTACATAAACTTATCTTTTTATGACACAAATAACGAGGAGCAGTACGTAACTGTTCAAAATCAACATTATATTCAAAATAACAAATTGCATTTTCAGCTAAACCAAGAAAGTAAAAAAAAGTATCTTTAAAAAAATCAACATTAATTAATTTAGAATAATAAATCGACTCATAATAATCTACTTTTCGCTTCCATAAAAAATTCCAAAAAGTACATGACAAATTATTAATTTTAATTGGATTTAAAATCTGCTTAATAATATTTTCAGCCAAATTTCTACCCATAAAACAAATTAAAATAAAATAACGATTTTCAAAAAATGAAACAACATTACCGTATACATTAGGAATAATAATATAAAAAGGACACTCTGCCAATCTATCAATGTATGGTAATAAAGAAAAAAATAAAGACAAATCATCCAAAATACATAATTGGAAAAATTTTCCATTTAATTCAAAATTATAACTGTTACTAAATAAACTACCATTAACATCTTTAATATAATAAAATTTTAACAAAAGCCTACTAATAACATCATCATTCATAATAAAGAATATGATTTCAATTAAAAAAAAAGAATAGTTATTAAACTATTCCATAATGCAAATTTAAGCCACTACTGGCATCCCTGTAAGCAATTCTTGAGTACCTGCATTAGTCTTTTCAACTTTTTCAGTATTTTTATCAATTTCTTTGTAATTATTCTCTGTTCTTTGTTTAAAATCTAAAACAGATTTGTTATCCTCTTCAATACCAGCTTTTAAAGTTGTTCTTATTTCTTCGACTCTCGCTAATGCATCTGCCCTACTTTTCTGAGCATCAGCAACTTCTTTTTCAGATCTATGTAAATTTTCTACACTCTCTTCATACTTTTCTTTAGCTTCTTTCATGTTTTTCATACTTTGAGATTTTTGCTCTTCAAGTTTCCTTATCTCAGCTAAAATAGATACAATATCTTCATCATCAACATTTGGTGTTTCAAAAGATGTAGTAACATCAACAGCATTTACATCGTCAAAGTTTTTCTCATCAGCAGAATCTACAACCACGAATCTATCAACTATTTCTTTTCTTTCAGGAGCAATAACAACCATATCCCTAGATACATTTTGATTAACAGCCTTTTCTTCTACTGAATCCTTAACTTCAACTACTGTTTCTTGTTTTTCTTCAGGTGAGAACAAATCGTTATTAGTAAATCTTGGTAAATCAGTTTCAGCTGTATCACTAAATTTTTTCATTTTTGCTGGAGCCATAGCAGCTTTCTTTACACTAACAGATTTTTTCAAATCAGCTGCAGAAAAATATGGTGGTATAGGAATCTCGACTGGAGTAAATACAAAAGCATCATTTACCTTTTCTTGAACCTCAGAAGAATCAACATTTGAAACTTCTACATCTGTAGAAACATCAGGGACACTCTCATTAACTTCTTCAACAGTAGAAGCACTTTCAAGTCCTACAACATCTGCCATTTCTTCAATATTTGCTACGACAGTATTTGTAACAACATGTTCATACATTTTAGGAGTCAAACGAATAGCTCTTTTTCCTAAAACATTCCAACTAACTTCCAATAACATTGCAACATTTTTTAATTCAATTCCATCTAAAATTGGATTTGATTCTTTCTTATCAACGTCATTAACCACTGGTTTACTTTGTTCATGAACATCTGTATTAACAACACTACTTTTTTGATTACCATCAACATTAACAGAAGATTTTTCACTTTCAAAAGAAGAAAGCTTCTCACTAATCCCCTTTTGCGAACGTTCACTAATTTTTATTCTACGTGAAACATTAACCAAATTAGCAAAATCAAAATCAGAAAGTGATTTTAAAACGATATTATCCATTTGATTTAACCTCCTTTTTATTCAAACACCCAACTATTCACTTTTAGCAAGTTCACGTAACACATCTTTGATGCGATTCCATTCTTCGTCAGTTTCAACACCTAATAATTTAGTCTCGCCATTTGAACGATCTACATTAGAAATATAAACAGTTACATTATTATCATCATCACGTTCATTTCTTGTATATATAACGTATTCTTTTTTTGTATCTTTAAATTCGAAAGCAAATACAACTTCTACTTCCTCGCTAGAACCGTCTTCAGAAACAATTTTCATCATTTTTTTATCATTCATAAAGTTAGCCTCCCTCTATTATCCATATAATATAATTATATCGTATTTTAAAGAAAATACAACTATTTTTTTCTATGTTTTCTTAATAAAAATGTTTTAGCTCCTATATTACAAAAATTTTTCTTGTAAAAATCCAAATATTTTATATCATTATATTTTTTTACATTTTCATTTGAAGATTCATAAAAACCTTTTAACCTAATTTTATCACCAGAAAAATCTCCAAAAATATAGTCAAAGTCATTAAAGTAATCCGTTACATATTCTTTAACAACATCAAGAGAAAAACATTTATCATCTGAAACCAACTCATAGTTATTTCCATTTATTTCAACGTGTTGCACAATATCACCTCACACCAATTATATCATATCAAAACTATTTATACGAATAAAATGACATACTAGAATTACTGTCAATTATTCCACCATAATAATTAGGAATTTTTCCTGATATAACCTGCATACTTATAGGTACATCAAAAAACACAGTAGAAACTTTAGAAGAAGTAGGCAAAGATATTTTTTCTTTAACTTCTACCCTAATACTAATTTCTAAAAACAAATTATTAAAACCATAATTGCTTGTTTTCGTTTTAATATAACTATTAACGCTTCCTAGAAAAGTCATTTTTAGAGGAATAACAGGACCTAAATTTGAAATAAAACTATTTCCCGTTAAAGAGCCAAGTGGAATTTCGCACACTAATCCCTGATCTTTAAAACTATATTTTGCACCATTAACAGATGATGATAAATTATACTTTTCAATGTTCCCATTATCTAAATTTAATAATTTTCTATATATTTTCTTATTAACCTGACTCAATAGTTTATTTATAATTTTGGAATTATAATCTATCATTTCTATTTCATTATCATTGTTTCTCGTAATTTTAAAAATTTCTTCATCAAAATGCTTATCAACAACAGAATTAGCAACAGATTTAATAACATTTGTTGTTATACGTTCAGCCTCAAAATTTACATATGGTTTTAAAATACTGTTAATTTTACTACTGCTAAAAGAAATTATTAAAATACTCAAAAAATAAGTTACTCCCAAATAAATAGACAATATTTTAAAAGTTTTCATAATTTGGAAATATTTACCAAAATAACATCTTCACCTATTTTAGCTATATCCTTCCACAAGATTTTTGTGTTATTATTACGATTAAACGAAAGAAGAGAATGATTAGAATCAATAATTAAAGACTCTATAAAGCCATCTGACATTACATTTGCATCTATAATATTTCCAATATTTTTACCATCCTTTAATGATACAATTTGTTTGTTTTGTAATTCTGATAACTTCATAAAATCACCTAATAAAATATATGCTATTTATTTTAATTTTTTCTTCAATTGTTTAACAGCTCCCTTTTCTATTCTTGAAACTTGAGCTTGACTTATTTGCAAATCTTGAGCAATTTCCATCTGTGTTTTACCTAATAGAAATCTCTCATCCAAAATATATTGTGAACGTTCATCCAGTTCACCTATAGCATTATCTAAAGATAATTTCATCGATACGTCATAAGAAGAACTACTTTTATCCTCTATTTGATCAACTAAATAAATAGTATCACCACCATCAGAATAAATTGGTTCAAAAATACTAATTGGTTCACGTAATGAATCTAAAGCTTGTACAATATCAAAAACAGAAACATCTAATTTTTCAGCTAAATCTTCCATAGCAATCTCACAGCCATTTTTTATATAATACTCTTCTTGATATTTTAAAACTTTATAAGCTAACTCTTTTAAAGAGCGACTTACCCGCACACTATTATTATCTCTTAAATATCTTCTAACTTCACCTAAAATCATGGGTACCGCATAAGTTGAAAACTTAACACCATGTGATAAATCAAAATTATCAATAGCTTTTAATAATCCTACACAACCAATTTGAAACAAATCATCCATATTATCCACATGATTATGAAATCTTTTCAAAATAGAAAGAACCAATTTTAAATTTCCTTCAACCAAATCATTTCTTGCTTCAACATCACCATTCTTGTATTTTTCAAATAATTCGTTCATTTCTTTAAAAGTTAACACCGGAATCTTACTAGTATCTATACCACTAATTTCTACTTTATATTTTGCCATAAAAAGCTCCTTTCTCTTTTTTTATGAAAGAAAGGAGTACTTTTTATACAAAATATAACAAAAATACAAAACTACAATAACTAATTATAATAATCTAAAAATGATATTTTCTGATTATCTTTCTTAATTCCCAAGACAGTTTCAACATTTACATTTTCTGAAGATTTAAAAATATTAGCAGCAATATTTGAATAATCCTTTTCTAAATCAGAAATTAATTTTTTAACCTCATTACGTTTAGAAGAATAACTATTTGAGTTCGTAAACTTACAAGCACAATTAATAAATTCTAAATTATTATATTCACTCCATTTTTTTATGGAATTCTCTCTAACTAAATAAAGAGGTCTAATTAATTCCATACCTTCAAAATTAGTACTTTTCAATTTAGGGGGCATACTTTTATATTCGCCTCCATATAGAATTGAAAGCATAATTGTCTCAATAACATCATCAAAATGATGACCCAAAGCGATTTTGTTACATCCCAACTCTTGCGCTCTAGCATATAAAAAACCTCGACGCATTCTCGCACATAAATAACACGGAGATGCTACCTGTTTATCAACAATTTCAAAAATATTAGATTTAAATACCTTAATATCAATTCCTAATACTTTAGCGTTATCTACAATTTTTTCATAAACATCACTGCGATATCCAGGATTCATCACAATATAACAGATTTCAAAATTTGCTTTTCCATGTTTTCTTAACTCTTCCATACATTTTGCAAGTAACATAGAATCTTTACCACCTGAAATACAAACTGCTATCTTATCACCATCTTTAATTAACTGATAATCACGTACAGCTTTTGTAAATTTACGCCAAATATCTTTTCGAAATCTAGTAATAATACTTCTTTCAATTTCTTCTTTTCTACTTAACATAAGAACACGTCCTTCAATAAACACTAAAATTATACCCTAACAAAAAAAGAAAAGCAATTAATACTTTTCCTTACTCTTCTAAAAAGTTAGCACCTTTATGACCACTATCAGATGGTTCTTCCAATAATAATCCTTGATAATTTTGTTGTCTTAAAACTTCATAAATAACAATAGCAACACTATTTGAAACATTAAGGGCACGTACATTATCGGTCATAGGAATTCTCATACAATGCTCTAAATCTTTCTGCAATATTTCTTTTGGAATACCTGTAGATTCTTTTCCAAAAACAAAATATAAATTATTCCCCTCTATATTACTATAGTCAAAACTTGAATGTGGCTTTTTTCCATATCTTGTAAAATAATAATAAACTCCTGGATTTTTACTCTGGAAATCAGAAAAATCCTCATAAACTTCATATTCTAACTTATCCAAATAATTTACCCCTGCCCTTTTTAGATGAGCATCATCTAGCTGAAAACCAAGTGGTTTAATAAGATGTAACTTCGTCCCTGTAGCTACACAAGTTCTCATAATATTCCCTGTATTCTGAGGAATTTCCGGTTCAAATAAGACTATATGATTCATATTTCCCTCCTAATGAAAAGAAGACTACTCACTTTCATCTTCTATTCTATTTAATTCTATAAATTGCTCAACTTCTGATATAGATAACTCATCATCTTCATCAGCTTGTAAAATATTTTTTACTTTTCCATCTTCAAAAACAACAAATGCTGGATAATTAACTTTCAATTGTCTTTTATATGAATATGTATTATTAAATGTTTCTACAAAATCTTTAGCTTTAATATTACTTAAATTTAAATAGATAACGCTTTCTTGCAATTCATCTTGTTCTACTAACTTTTTAAAATCCTTTTCAAAATCTCTACACACTTCGTCTGCAGCAGTACACATATAAATAATAGTAGTTGGATTTTCCATTACGTAATGATCTAACTCATCATACTGTATTTCATATAATGAATCACGAATAATTGGAATCTCTCTCTGATGTTCATCATAAATATTGTAAAGCTGACACAAGTACAATACAAGTGCAATAACAGCAGCAAATAAAACTATTAAAATAATATAATTTTTTATAGGTATTATTCTTTCCTCTTCAGTTTTCTTTTCCACTAATTATCACTCCTATCTACCATTATTCTATCATAAAAACATGCATTTTAACACACTAAAATAAATTATTCCGCTTTCTTTACAACCTCACCAATTAATTTATTACTTTCATCATAAAAATCAAATCGCAAAGAACAAATATCTTTTAATAACTTATATTGACTGACATCCTGTGATTGAAAATTCAAAATAGTTGTTAATCCATCTGAAAAATATACAGGAAATTTACGATTGTGCAAATCTATTAAAAAATATTGATAATTATTTTCTTGTAAATTTAAAATATTTCCTTTAATAACCATATCTTCAACCTTACCATAACAAACAACTTCAATATTAGGATAAAAACCAAATTTTTTTTCAAAATCAAAATAAAAATTCCTTATTTCATCAGCATTTAATTCAACAGATAAAGTAATCTTTGAAAACCCTAAATTATATAAATAATAAGCTGTATAAATATTAAACACGTTAAAAGTATAATCAGCAACTACATTTTTATAATCGTTAGCACTATATAACTCCCGTACCAAATTTCTAGATTTTAAAGTTTCTTTTATATCAAACACACATCTAGGAACAACATAAAAGACTTTATCATTAGCCTGATATTGCTGAAACAGTTCTAAATTGGGAGTATAAATTCTTAAAAATTTATATCTAAGGCAAGTATCTAACTGGTCTTTATTATATACTAAACAAGTTTTTTCTAAAGTAGGTTTAATATCAAGTTTTTCAAAAGATATACTAGCTACAACAGGTTCATATTTAGTAGCACACCTCCTAGCTATTAACTCGCTTACTAAACTCCTACGAATTTCATTAATTTCTCTTAAAGAAATAAATATGTTTTGATCTGATTCCACGCTTGTCTTTTGACATACAAACGGAGTCTCTCCAAGTTTTTCTAATTGCATACATATTTTAGTATCAGTAACAGGTGAAGTTATAGATTGTTGAACAATACTTCCTACCTTTTTTATTTTTCGTTCTCCATCACTAATTTCAACACAAAACTCTTCACCAATATGGGCTTTTACATAAAATGTAATTGGTATCTTTTTTACAGCTAATTTATTTAATTTCTCCATCAACAAATAATCCAAAGTTTTAGAAACTGTATCCTTACTTGTTAAAGATATTTTATTGTCAACAAAACAAATTTCACCACGTGAAACAGATGACACTAACATTCCCTTAGAATTATATAAATAATTTATAATAAAACCCTTTCCACTTTCTAAAAAGCGAATACCATCACCTTGATGTATACCTTTGTTTAATTTAATACAAATTTTATCTTTTTTAATATCTAATACTTTACCAATTTCAAGCCCTATATGGTTAGGACTTTTATTATTTATAATACTACCATCACTAACATCAAATAAATGACCTAAAGTAAATTCTCGATTAAATATAGTCTTTAACTCATCCATTTTTAAATCCAAATCTTGAATTTTTCCATTAGAATCAATAAGTTCTCGATAAAGTCTTGTAATAAACCCTACGTATTCCGGGCTTTTCATACGTCCTTCAATTTTAAAACTATAAATATTACTATCTAATAATTCATTGAAAGAACTACAAGTATTTAACTCTTTCGTACTTAACAAATACGCTTTATCATGTACTAGTTTATCACCATCATACAAACGATATGGTAATCTACAAGCTCCCGCACACTCTCCACGATTTCCACTTCTTCCACCAATCATTGAACTCATCAGACAACACCCGGAATAACAAATGCATAAAGCACCATGTACAAAAACTTCTTTTTCAATAGGGATATCAATTTTTTCAATTTCTTCCAAAGACATTTCTCGTGGTAACACAACTCGTTTTACGCCAAGATCATATAATATTTTTATAGTATCATAAGAAGAACTATTAAATTGTGTAGAAGCATGCACTTCCAAATTAGGATAACGTTTTAAAACATAACAAATCATACCGAAATCTTGCATTAAAATAGCATCAACGCCGTTATTATATAAAAACTCAACCTGTTCTAAAAAAGACGTAACTTCAGAATCCTTAACCAAAGTATTCATCGTAACATAAAATTTAACATCATATAAATGGCAAAATTTAATAGCTTCAACAATTTCTTCATTCGTAAAGTTTTTAGCAAATTTTCTAGCTCCAAAGTTCTGACATCCACCATAAACTGCATCGGCACCATTCATAACAGCTTGCTTTAAGCATGCCATATCACCTGCTGGAACTAGTAATTCATGTTTTTTCATAATACCACCCACCTCATTATATCATAAATTAAGGAGCAAAAATCATATATTAAATTATGAATAACATGACAAAATGGAGTATTGTTTGTATAGTTTTAATCACAATTTTTACCAATCTAAACAGCAAAAACGAAAGAATTTTAGGTTGGCAAATTACAATAACAATACTATTTTTATTATACATAACTGAAAAAGAAATAAATAATATTGAAGAAAGACGTCTAATAAATAGTATGTTAATCTTCTCAGGTACTTTTTCTTATCTATATTTTTTTACAAAAGAAAAATAGCCCTAAAGGCTACTTTTTTATTCATAATTATCAGCTTTAACTTCCATAAAACTTTGTGGATGAGCACAAACTGGACAAACTGCAAGAGCTTCTTTACCTGTATAAACATAACCACAGTTACGACATACCCAAATTTTGTCTCCATCCTTTTTAAATACTCTTTCATCTTTAACATTTTTAAGTAATGTTAAATATCTCTTTTCATGTTCTTTTTCAATTTCAGCAACTTTTTCAAATAAAACAGCAAGTCTAGTAAATCCTTCTTCTCTAGCTGTTTCTGCAAAACCTTTATACATATCAGTCCATTCATAGTTTTCACCAGCAGCTGCATCTTCTAAGTTAGTTGCTGTATCAGGAATTTCTCCACCATGTAACTCTTTAAACCATAATTTAGCATGTTCTTTTTCGTTATTAGCAGTTTCTTCAAAAATAGCAGCTAATTGTTCATATCCATCCTTACGTGCTTTACTAGCATAGTAAGTATATTTATTTCTCGCTTGACTTTCACCAGCAAAAGCAGTCATTAAATTTTGTTCTGTTTTACTTCCTTTTAATTCCATCAAAAATACCTTCTTTCTCTTATTTTCACATATTAAGAATCTCCTAATACTAGATATCTGTAGCATAACACAAATATCAAAGTATCGCAAGAATCTACATAATTATTTATCAATAATTTCCTGACATAAATTACAAGTTCCTTCTAACATTACAGAAACCGTAGAAATACAAAATCTTTTATCAATTTGAGCTATAATATTATCATAACAAACATCATCTACATCACAAATTTTATGACAACAATTACAAACAAAATGTGCATGAAAAGTGCAATTAGCATCATAATGTTCAACACCGTCTACCGTAGAAAACTTTTTTATCTTTCCCAAAGACACTAACTTAGAAACATTACGATAAACAGTTGCTTGACCAATATGATAACCTTTCATATTAATTTCGTCACATAACTCTTTTACTGTAGGATGATTATTAGAACTACATAAAATATCATATATAATTTCTTTTTGTCTTGTATTTCTTTCTTTCATAGGCAATCCTTATTGATAATAATTATCAATAACATTATATAAAATAAAACCTCTTCAGTCAACAAGTAAAAAATAAAACATAAAATAAACTAGGTGATACAATGAAAACAAAACATAATCTCTTTTGTAGATGCAATCATTGTAAACAAAAAAGAATGAATTCCCTACTTTATCTATTTTCTATTATTGTTACTTTTGTTATCATATTTTATCAAATACTTCTTTTAATCTTCATAACCACAAGATTAAATGCTATTATTCTTTTAATAGAATTTTTATTTATCTGTTTTCTCATCTTTCTCGTTTTGTTTTAATAAAAACGAATAACTACTTTCTAAATATCTAATGGTTTTATTAAATTCAACAACATTTTTATAATGACTTGCAGAAATATCAACAACATTATCATTAAATAGCAACAATGCATAAAACAAATATTTTTCTCCCTCATCAAAGTAAAAATTTTTTTGATAAAGTCTAAACAAAGATACCATTTCTACATCTTCATAAAATCGTTTATAAAAAAATAAAAAGTCATAAACTACACAACCTCTTTTAGATAGACTAAAATCTCTAAAATATGGTTTTTCTAAATCTACAAAATTAAAAAAAGTAGGACTCCCCTGTAAAAAAACAACTCTTCTGTTTTCTTCTTTTTTTAAAAAATCTAACCATAAATCTAAATATTCTCTACTTTTTCTTAAATTGCGATAAAATATACTAGCATTTCTCATAAATAAATATTCATCTGGAGCCATATAAACATTATTTTCAAATTGTTCTTGTAATTTTAAATAATATTCCATCTGAAAATTTATTTTTGAAGTTATTTCTTGATAAAATTTTTCACAATCAGCAAAAACTACTTTTTCATAAGTAGTAGTTTTTGTATGTAGTAAGCTAAGTAACAAAATTAAATCTTTAGCTTTATCTTGAAGAGGTACATTATCTTCTTGAAAAATATATATTTCACAACTGCCATCATCTTTTAATGGTTTCAAAAAGCCTAAAAAATTACGTGATTTTAAATAATCAAATACACTATTTTGAAGAAAAGGTAAATATATATATTTTATACCGTCCTTTTCTACTATTTTATTACCATCAATATAAAAAATATTAGTCATGTGAAACACTTGGAATAAGTATTTTATCACCAGTTGAAACTTGATCTATATCATTATACTTTTCTAAATCTTCTCTAGAAACATGATATTTATCCATAATAGAAGAAATACTATCTCCATCTCTTACAATATAAACATAATATGTAGAAAACCTATCATCGTTATCCTGCAAGTTAGAAAATAGACCTAATTTTTTATCTTCTAAAGCTTCATCTACTACTTCATGAACATTTTCATTATTTTCCTTTTCTATAAAAATATCGTCTTTAACCATTTCTTCACTAGAAACTTCCTCTAGCTCTTTCCTATCATCTTCTTCAATCTTTTCAACCCCCGAAACTTTTAAATCAATATGACATTCCAAAGACTCATCATCTACTACTTTATATCGAAAATCATCTACTTCAACAGTCCTACTATTCTCTTCTAAACATTCAGTCAAAACAATGTCTACGGGCAAAGTAAAAGAAAAATCTTCTTCCAATCGTGATGCTGAAGTAAGTTTATATTTACCAAAAATTTTTAAATTACCAGAAATAGTAGTATCATCGTCAAATTTTAAAAAAGGCTCTAAAGAAATAGAACAAATTTCACCAACCATAGTTTTAAAATCTAACGTCTTATCAAAAGAAATAATTTTATTCATACTCATCCTCCTAAAAAATTATATGAAAAAAAGAAAAAAAAAGACTTATTAATTGTCTTTTTTAGCTCTAATTAACTTAACTTTTTCTTCAGTATCACATGCATCACTATAATCTTTAGAAAAACTTTTTAAAAGTATACCTTCCTTAGCTTGTCCTAATAAGCCAACAGCATTATCATATAATTCATCTTCTATGAATATTTCTGGACACACTTCACTAAAATATCTACAAGAAGAAAATAAGATTTCTTTTTCTATACTTAATTGATTATCTCCCAAAATATTTAAAAAAGCAAAAAAGTCATTAGCATTATAATTTAAGAAATCTTGTAAAGTTTCAAACGTTCTTCCTCTTGCCTCTTCTTGAAATGAACGATAATTTAAAGCAAAATATACTTTTCTATCTTCTGGTACACACTTAAGTAAATTTAATGTTGTAATAACATTATTACTCAAATCAAAAGATGACTCCTTAAACTTAAATCGATACTCATTAACAACATTACTTATTTTATCAACAAATTCAGGATCTAAATGCATAAATGGTTCTTCAATTGACATTAAATCATTAAAAGCTTGCAGTAGATATAAATACATACCTTCATTACTACAAAGTTCTAAAATTTCATGACTAGAATTTGTAACTAAAATATTCTTTAACCAAAGACATCTAAAAAATGAAGAAAGTTTATTATCTAAACTATTAATTTCCATCTACATCACCAAACAACTTTTTATAAATATCTAAATATTTATTTACAAAAATAAATTTAATATCTTTTTTTACTTCATTAGGTATTTTATCTAAATCATTTTTATTTTCTTCAGGTAAAAATATTTTTCTAATACCCGCTCTATGAGAACCAATAACTTTTTCTCTTAATCCACCTATAGGTAATACTCGACCACGTAAAGTAATCTCACCTGTCATTGAAATATTACTATTAACTTTTTTATTTTTAAATAAACTAATTAAAGCAGTCGTAATTGCAATACCAGCAGAAGGACCATCTTTATTAACTGCTCCTTCAGGAAAATGTATATGAATATCGTTTTCTGATAATGTCTTAATTTCTATAGAAAATATTTCAGCATTTGCCTTAATATAACTTAATGCTATATGACACGACTCTTGCATAACTTCGCCCAAGGAACCGGTAAGTAAAAGTTCACCCTTTCCAGGAAACATAGTGACTTCAATGGGTAGAATATCCCCTCCAAAAATAGTATAAGCCATTCCATTAAC
>CALVJZ010000002.1 GCA_944332465.1 uncultured Bacilli bacterium
GAAGATAGGAAGTTGCCAAGAATTTTTTTTGTGTATAAAAAAGGACTTACCAAAAAGGATAAGTCTTTTTTCATAGAATGAAATAACTGTGATATAATAACAAATAGGTGATTATAATGTTAAAAAAAGATTATGAAGAATTTCTTTCTCTAGCAATGTCAACTGGAGCTGATTTTGCAGAAATATATTATGAAGAGGGCAAACAAAAAAACTTTATAGTATTAGATTCCAAATTAGATTCCGTAAACACCGCAACAACAAAAGGAGTAGGTATAAGAATAATCAAAGACAATGATTGTTATTATACGTCAACAGATAATTTGGATAAAGAAAATATTATCAAAGTGATTAAAAATTTGATTACAAATTTTCATCAAAAAAATAACAATGTAATTAAATTAAAAGATTTAGAAGAAATATATCCTAAAATTGTCATACCTCATGATGAATATCCTCTAGAAATGAAAAAGAAATTTTTGTTAGATATGGATACGAAAATTAGAAAGATTTCCAAAAAAATTTCACAAGTTTCTCTAGGTTTTTTAGAAGGAGATAAAACTATAACAATAGCTAATTCTGAAGGAAAATTTATAAAATCAAAGAATTGTGTTACCAGATATATTTGTACTGTATATGCAGAACATAATGGTAAAAAGGAAAGAGAATTTGTAGACTGTGGTAAAGGACAAGGATACGAGCTATTAGAAGAAGATTTATATAAAATATCAGAAGATGCCGCAAAAGTAGCAGTTGAAAAATTAGATGCCGAGGATTTTAAAGGAGGAGAATTACCTGTTGTGATTGCCCCTGGTTTTGGAGCAGTAATTTTTCACGAAGCTTGTGGTCATGGCTTAGAAGCAACAAGTGTAGCTCCTAAAAAGTCTGTATTTTCAAGCGACCTAGGCCTTGAAATAGCAACCCCTAAAGTTACCTTAATAGATGATGGTACCATTCCAAATGCCTGGGGAAGTAATCTTATAGATGATGAGGGAAATCCGACCAAGAAAAATATCCTAATTGAAAACGGTGTTTTAAAAAACTTCCTTGTGGATAAAAATAATGCTAAAAAAATGAAATTAGATTCAAATGGATGTGGAAGAAGACAAAGTTATTTATTTGCTCCAACATCTAGAATGAGTAATACTTATTTAAAACCTGGAACAGATACTTTTGAAGATATGATAAAAAGTATAAAATTAGGTGTTTATTGTGAAAAAATGTCAGGAGGAACGGTAAATCCTTCTACTGGAGATTTTAACTTTGCTGTCGATACAGCAAGGTTAATTGAGAATGGTAAACTAGGTAAAAGAATTAAAGGTATTACATTAATCGGAAATAGTAAAGACATATTAAAAAATGTTGAAATGATAGCTGATGACTTAAAGTTAAGTGCTGGATATTGTGGAAGTAAAAGTGGTATGATTTATGTTACTATAGGCCAACCTACCATAAAAGTATCAAAAATTTTAGTAGGAGGTAAAGAATAATGACAAAAGATGAATTTTTTAAAGTAGCTGAAGAAAAAGGTATAAAAAATATTCAAGTTGCTGAAACAACACAAAATATTGGACAGATTGAATTAATTAATAATGATTTAGAAACTTTTGACATATCAAATCACATATCTTATCAAATTAAAGCAGAATACAATGATAAAACAGTTAAATCAAAATCAGAATATTTAGATGAATCCGTTTTAGATGATCTAATTATGAAAGCTAAACTTACAGATACATCTTATCAAGATGATTATTTACAAGACACCACAAACAATAATTCTTTAGATGAAAATATTGATATAGAGTTAAGTGAAGACCTAGTTCATTTAAGAAATTTGGATAAATTAAGAAAAGAATATCCTGAATTAACAAACTTAACCCTTTCATATAGCGAAATTTTTGAGAAAAAGAAAATTTCAAATAATAATAAAGTAAACATAGAAACATCATCACATTATTATGAATTTTCTCCCGAAGTTATAATTAAAAATGCTAAAGAAATTAACAGTTTTACGCGGACATTTTTAGGAACAAAAAAAGAAAATATAATTAATAAAGAAAACTTAAAAGAAACCATAGAAATGGCGATAAAACAAGTAACAAAAGAACAAAAAGGAACAAAGAAATATAATATTATCATTGACTCATCAGTTATGTCGACAATATTATCTTCTTTTGTTGATATGATTTCTGCTACAAATGTAAGACAAAATATTTCCTGTTTAAAAGAAAAAATAAATAAGAAGATCTTTTCTGATAAACTTTCTATAATAGAAGATCCTCTAAATAAAGATTACCCTGGGTATACAGTGTTTGATGATGAGGGTACAAAAACTTATAAAAAAGATATTGTTAAAAATGGAAAACTAATGACATATTTATATAATATTAAAGAAGCAAAAGAAGCAAATTGTCATTCAACTGGTAACGGTTACAGTGGTATTTCAACTAAAAATATGTATATTAAAGCTGGAACAAAAAGCTTAACTGAACTATTTAAAGATTTAGATAATGGAATATATATTACAGATTGTATGGGTTCTATGGAAACAGCTATTAACTGTAATACTGGAAATATCTCACTTCAAATATTTGGATTTGTTATAGAAAATGGAAAAATCAAATGTGGTCTTAAACCAAGTATAATGACAACTACAATATTTGAATTATTCGGAAATGTTGAAGAAATTAGTAATGAAGTAATATTTACTGAAAGAGCTGTTGCTTCACCTTGTATTTATTTTAAAGATATTTCTATTACCGGTAGCCAAGAAAGTGACAACTAAATAAAAAATGAGGAATAAGAGTTGTATAACTCTTTTTTTTTGATATAATAAAAAATGGGTGAAGAAATATGGATTATAAAGTTACAACTTATTCAGAAGAAGAAACAATTGAATTAGCTCAAAATATTGAATCAGAGAAATTTCCTAACATGGTTATTTGCCTAGAAGGTGACTTAGGAAGTGGAAAAACATTGTTTACTAAAGGTTTTGCGGAAGCACTAGAAGTACAAGAAGAAATCACTTCGCCAACCTTTAATATTATAAAGGAATATACATCAGGAGAACTACCTTTATACCATATGGATGTTTATCGTTTAGATGGAAAAGTAGATGAATTAGGCATTGAAGAATACTATACTCGTGGTGGAATAACTATTATTGAATGGGCTGATATGATTCCTGATTATCTACCTGAAAAAAGACTAGATATTAAAATTAAAAATTCATCAGAAGATGAAAATAAGAGAACCATTACCTTAATACCTCATGGAAAAAAGTATGAAGAATTATGTGAGGCGATATTATGATTTTATATATAGATACATCTTCTAACTTTTTATACACAGGAATTGTGGATAACAACAAACTAATAGCTGAGATAAAAAAAGAATTTGGTCATAACCTATCCGAAGCAGCTTTACCTGAGATAGTATCAATGTTTGAAGAAAATAAAATTTCTCCAAAAGACATCGATAAAATTATTGTAGTTAATGGTCCTGGATCATTTACTGGAATAAGAATAGGAATTACTATTGCCAAGGTATATGCTTGGAGTTTAAATATTCCAATAACAACAATTACCTCACTTGAAGCTATGGCTATATCAAAAGAAGAAGATATTCCTAAGGTGCCTATTATCGATGCAAGACGTGGATATTGCTATGCAGCTATTTTTAATAGTGACAATAAAGAAATATTAAAACCTAGTTATCTTACTTACGAAGAATTACAAAAAGAATTAGATAAAATAGAAAACTATATTGTAATTACTAATGATGAGGAAAAACTAAAAGTAACTCATCAAAATACTACAACTTATACTCCAAACATCTTAGAAGTAGTTAATTGCTTTAAAACAAAAAAGGAAATCAATCCTCATGCTATAAATCCTGAATATTTAAAATTGACTGAAGCAGAAGAAAATAAGAAAAATGATAGTACAAATTAACAATCTAAAAGATGTTACTAAAATTGAAAAAAATCAGACTCTTTTATCACCAAATGTTATAAAAAAAGAACTAGAAAATAATCCCTTTGGACATTATTTGCTTGAACTAGAAAATAAAAAAATTATTGCTTATCTATACTATAGTGACATTTATGATAGAGCAGAAATTAACCAAATAGAAGTCGATGTTTTCCACAGAAACTGTGGAAAAGCTTCGAATTTAATGGAAATAATGCTAGAAGCTGTGGAAAAAAGTATTACTTTAGAAGTCAAAAAGGATAATTTAGTAGCAATACACTTATATAAAAAATATGGTTTTAAAGAAAAAGCAATACGCAAAGGCTACTATCATGGCGTAGATGGAATATTAATGGAAAGAGAAAAAAGTGAATAATTTTATTCATTTTTTTATTTATAAATTACATAATTCAATCTAGAAAAAGAACAAAAAATATGTTAAAATAAGTTCGAAATGAAAGAGTGATAGTATGAATAATAAAGATATGTATATATTAGGAATTGAAAGTAGTTGCGACGAAACAAGTGCATCCATTGTCAAAAATGGAACAGAAGAAATAGCAACTGTTATTTCTTCACAAATAGATATTCATAAAGATTATGGAGGAGTTGTCCCAGAAATTGCCAGCCGTCACCATGTGAAAAATATCACTATTGTATTAGAAGAGTGCCTTACAAAAGCTAATATGACTATGGATGATATTGATGCTATTGCAATTACATATGGTCCAGGTTTAATTGGCTCATTATTAATTGGTTTAGAAGCTGCTAAAACTTTAGCTTGGTTGTACCAAAAACCATTAATTCCTGTTCATCATATAGCTGGACATATTTACGCAAACAGTTTGGTTAGACCTTTACAGTTTCCACTTTTAGCTTTAGTAGTCAGTGGTGGACACACAGAACTAGTCGAAATGACAAAACATTATAAATTTAAAAAACTAGGTGGAACCTTAGACGATGCCATTGGTGAATGCTATGATAAAGTTGCGAGAGTTATTGGATTAGAATATCCAGGTGGACCAAAGGTTGATAAATTAGCACAAGTTGGAAAAGATTCATATAAATTACCAATTCCTTTGCACGATGATAGTTATAATTTTTCTTTCAGTGGTCTAAAAAGTGCTGTTATTAATTTAGCACATAATATAGAGCAAAGAGGAGAAGAATTAAATAAAGAAGACTTAGCAACCTCATTTCAAAATGTTGCTGTAGAGTCTGTTGTTAGTAAAACAAAAAAAGCTATAGAAGATAAAAACATAAAATATTTAATTGTAGCTGGTGGTGTTGCTGCCAACAAAGGGTTACGTACTGCTATTGAAAAATTAGCTCAAGATGAAAATATAGAAGTATCAATTCCACCAATGAAATATTGTACAGATAATGCGACTATGATAGCAGCAGCTGGCTATTATGCCTATCTTGATGGTAGAATAGCAGATTTAACATTAAATAGTACTTCTAGTGCAAATCTTGAATAAAGTTTACAAAAAGTATCAAGCGTGATACTTTTTTCTTTTATATATAAGAAAATTCTTTTTATAAAAATAAAAATTATGGTATAATTATTATGATAGGGAGGCTAGTCAGATGATTAATAGAATAATATTAAATGAAACATCTTACTTTGGACGTGGTTCCAGAGAAAAATTACCTGAAGAAATAAAAGCAAGAAATCTTCATAAAGCATTATTAGTTACTGATAATGGATTATTAAAAACAGATATTGTAGAATTAGTTATGAGAACGCTAGAGAAAGCAAGCGTAGGCTATGTTTTATTTAGCGATATCCATCCAAATCCATCTGTCAAAAATGTTCAAGATGGACTAAAAGTAGCAAAAGAATACAACGTTGATTGTGTTGTTGCTGTTGGTGGAGGAAGTTCTATAGATACAGCTAAAGCGATTGCTGTTATTATGACAAATCCAGAAAATGAAGATGTTGTAAGCTTAGAAACAGCTACAACTAAAAATAAAGCAATGCCTTTATTTGCTTTACCAACAACTGCAGGAACAGCTGCAGAAGTTACAATTAATTATGTAATTACTGATGAAAGTAGAACTAAAAAGATGGTATGTGTAGATCCACATGATATTCCAGCTGTAGCAATCATTGATCCTGAATTAATGCAAGGAATGCCACAAAACATTGCTGCTACAACTGGAATGGACGCTCTAACTCATGCTATGGAAGGATACATTACAAAAGCTGCATGGTTAATGACAGATATGTTCCATCTTAATGCAATGTCATTAATCTATAAAAATCTAGAAAAAGCAGCGAACGATAAGGATGCTAACGCCATTGACCAGGTAGGATATGCCCAATATATCGCTGGTATGGGATTTTCAAATGTTGGACTAGGAATTGTACATTCAATGGCACATTCTCTAGGAGCATATTTTGATACCCCACATGGTTTAGCTAACGCATTGCTTTTACCACATGTTTTAAGATTTAACGGAAAGGTATGTCCTGATTTATTTAGAAATATGGGTAATGCCTTTGGACTAGAAATGAATGGTTTAAGTGATGAAGAAGCTGTAAATAAAGTTGCGGATGCCGTAAAAGATTTAGCAATCAAATTACATATTCCACAAACATTAAAAGAAATTGGAGTTCCAAAAGAAATGCTACCAACTTTAGCAGAACAAGCAATTAATGATGCTTGTACACCTGGAAATCCAAGAGAAGTCACAAAAGAAGACATCTTAGCTATCTATCAAGAAGCTTATGAATAAAAAAAGAAAGGAAAGAGGTAAATATGTTAAAATCAAAAACTGGATTTAGTATCGACACAGATAGCTTCAAATCAGGAGCTGAAACAGCAAAAATAGCATCACATGATATGAGACATCCTAAATTAGGAATGTTATATACTTCAGTTTTATGTGATGTAAAAGAAGTTGTAAAAGGTGCCAGAAGCGTAACTAATGCTCCACTTATTGGATGTACTAGTAGTGGTGCTATTATGGTACCAGAAGGAGTAATATCATCAGATCATGGTTTCTCTGGAATGATGATGTTAGATGACAAGGATATGACTGTAGGAGTTGCTTGCCATGAAGCAGGACGTGATGCTCGTGCCATTGGTAGAAAAGTTGCTATTGAAGCAGTTGAAAATGCCAAAACAACACGCGCACCAGCATACTTTTATATGGTAGCAAGTCCTAAAGAAGAAGAAGATTATTTAATGGGTATTCAAGATGTTATTGGTAGAGTTCCAATGTTTGGAGGAAGTGCTGCTGATGACACTGTAGAAGGAAAATGGCAAATTATCTGTAATGATAAAGTATTTAATGATGGAGTTGCTGTAGCATTCTTCTATACAGATAATGAAATAGTAACATCTTATACAGGTGCATATAGAGAAACTAATAATATTGGTTTAATTACAGAGGTTAAAGATAATCGTACCCTTGTAACAATAGATGGTGTATCTGCTCTTAAAAAATATGCAAGCTGGATTAATACAACACCATCACAATTACAAGGACAAAACCTTTTAGTTGCATCAATTACTAGACCATTAGGAGTAAAAGATCCATTAGGTAATTTAACTGTAATTCGTCATCCTATGTTTGGTAATGATGAAGGAACTAGAACTACAACTGATGATACAATTACATTAGGAAATAAAGCTGTTCCAGGAACTGCTATTATTCAATTAGAAGCAACAGTGGATGAATTAATTGACTCTACTGGAAATACATTAAAAGATGTTAAAAAACAACTATACACAGAACCTGCTGCTTATTTCTTAGTACACTGCGGTGGAAGAAAACTAGGAATAGGTGACCGTATAGGTGAAGTTCATAAACAATTAGTAAAAGAAGCAAAAGGTGTACCATTCATTACAATCTTTACATTTGGTGAATATGGATATGATGAACACTCAGCAAATATCTGTGGTGGATTAATGTTATCATTCACTGCATTTGGTAAAAATTAGGAGGTAGTAATGAAGAATTTAATAAAGGGAATGGAGATGGATGCTAGCAACCATCAAGTAATTGAAGTTACAAATCCAGCAACAGGAGAGTTTATTGACACAGTTCCAAATTCTACAGAAGAAGATGTAGATATAGCTGTAAAAGCTGCTGTTGTAGCTCAAAAAAAATGGGCAGAAGTACCACTACATGAACGTGGTCGTATCTTAGAAAGATTTGTTGAATTAGTAGAAAGAGATAAAGAGGATTTAGCAGAGCTTTTATGTAAAGAAACTGGTAAACCAATTACAGAAGCTAGAGGAGAAATTTCTAATACTAGAACATTCGTATATGCGTATGTAGAAAGAGCAAAACATTTATATGGAATTAATATTCCAACTGGAAATGAAGCAGGGCATGAAAATGATGTTCAGTTTACTATTAGACAACCTCTAGGAGTAGTTGCTTGTATTATTCCATTTAACTTTCCATGTGACCTATTTGGACAAAAGGTGCCAAGTGCCTTAATCATGGGAAATGCTGTTATCGTAAAACCATCAACTTATAATCCATTAACACTACATAGATATTGTCTTTTATTAAAAGAAGCAGGAGTACCAGATGGTGTAATTAGTTGTATATCTGGAGATGGTCCAATAACTGGACAAGCTCTAGCAAGACATAAAGGAGTTCATCTAGTAAGTGTAACTGGTTCAACAGCAGTTGGTATGGAGACAATGGCAACAGCCAGTCAAAATTTAACTCATGTAATGCTAGAATTAGGTGGAAATGATGCCTTTATCTTAGATAAAGATGGAGACTTAGATTTAGCTATTGAAGAAATGGTCTGGGGTAGACTTTATAATACTGGTCAAGTGTGCTGTGCAAGTAAAAGATTCTTAGTACACAATGATATTAAAGAAGAATTTACTAAACGTGTTATTGAAAGAATTAGTAAAATGCGTATTGGAAATCCAATGAATGAAGATACAGAAATTGGTTGCTTAATCAATGAACGTGCTGCAAAAAGGGTTGAAGAACAAGTAAACACCACAGTACAACAAGGTGCTAAATTAATATTTGGTGGACGTAGAAACGGAGCATATTATGAGCCAGCTGTGCTTATCAATGTAACAAGAGATATGGACATTATGAAAGACATGGAAGTATTTGGTCCAGTAATTCCTATTTGTGGATTTGATGATATTGAAGAAGCAATAGATATTGCTAATCAATCAAGTTTTGGATTATGCGGAAATATTATCACAAAAGATATGAATAATGCTTTCAAAGTAGCAGAAAAATTAGAAGTAGGTGGCGCTGTAATTAACGGAGCAAGTTTCTTCCGTTCAGCTGAAATGCCATTTGGTGGATGGAAACATTCGGGAATTGGTAACGAAGGTATTGCTACCACCCTTCAAGAAATGTCTCGCATAAAAACAATAGTTTTAAAAAATGTTTTAAAATAAATAAGGTCGCTGTAAAGCGACTTTTTTTGAGAGCTTTTATTGAAATAGAATATAGTGTATAATAAAAATATATAAAATCTAAAGGAGTAAGTATGGAAACAAGAAGTAATTTAAAAAAGAAAGCTCGAAAAAATATAAAAAAACATTATGCTATATTTCTTGTAGTATGCCTTATAGCATCTTTTATTGGTGCAGAATTTTCTGGCTCTCTTTCTTTTGCAACAATAAGAATCACAGAAAGCACCATTGCTAAACAAGAAAAAGTAGATGAAGCTGTATCTCTAACCTTAAAAGGTGACTCTAAAAAAGGAAAAGAATTAACAAAAGAAGTAAAAAAGCAAATTATTGAAAATGATAAAAATAATAACGATGAAATATTTGGTAGAAGTAGAGGTGTATTTGCTTTAATTTTAAACAGTTTTTCATCTGGTACAATTTATGTAACTTTTATTGCCGGAATTAATTCTATTATTGGTCATCCTAATATTACTTCCATTATTTTTATTGCTGCCAGTTTATTATTAAGTTTTTTAATTTGGTTTTTTTTAGTCAACATGTATCAAGTAATATCTAGAAGAATTTTTCTAGAAGGTAGAACATATGAAAAAGTTCCAATGCAAAGATTCCTTTTTCTTTTAAGAACAAAACGTTGGAATAAAACCGCATGGACGATGTTTGTAACAACAGCTTTTTATAGTTTATGGTGTTTAACAATCATAGGAATTTTTGTTAAAAGATACTCTTATATTTTGGTTCCATATATTATTGCTGAAAATCCAAATATCAAAGCATTAGATGCCATTAACTTATCAAGAAGAATGATGGATGGTCATAAATGGGAATGTTTTAAACTAGAATTATCATTTATTGGTTGGACAATTCTTGGAACATGTACGCTGGGAATAACTGAAGTTCTTTATTCAAACCCTTATAAAGTAGCAACTATGTCTGAATATTTTGCTAATTTAAGGAAAATGAAAAAAGAAGAAGGAACACCAGGTATTGAAAAGTTAAATGATAATTATTTATATATAAAGGCAACTAAAGAGGAGCTTCAAGAAGAATACAGCGATGTAATAGAAAAATTAAAGAAAACAGAAGTAAAACTTGAAAAGCCAAAAGGAATAAAAAGAATTTTGGCCGAATTCTTTGGTATTTCATTAAGTGATACCAAGGAAAGAGAAAAGATAGAACAAGAAGAAAGAAAAAATCAAAAACTAGAAATATTTAAAAATATAATTAATCAGAAAGAATATCCAATGAGATTATTTAGTATTCCTGAACGTCAACAAAGAAGAAAATTAGATACAATCAACTACATGAGAAGATACACAATCTCTTCGCTAGTAGCAATGTTTTTTATCTTTTCTTTTGCTGGATGGATTTGGGAAGTAATCACTCACTATATTGCTTATGGCGAATTAGTTAAAAGAGGAGTTTTGCAAGGGCCATGGTTACCAATATATGGTTATGGATGTATTCTCATATTAACTTTCTTAAACAAATTTAGAGCAAAACCTCTTCATCAGTTTTTAGCAGCAGTCATTCTTTGTGGAACTATAGAATATTTTACTAGTGTTTATTTAGAATTTATCTATAATGGACAACGTTGGTGGAATTATAGTGGATATTTTCTAAATTTACACGGAAGAATTTGTGCTGAAGGACTATTAGTCTTTGGATTGGGTGGAATTGCCGTTGTCTATATTATTGCCCCACTTTTAGACAATTTAATTCAAAAAATAAGTAGAAAAAAATTAATTGTTATTTGTACAATATTAATAGCATTATTTGTTTTTGATAACATATATTCAAAAAACAATCCTAATGCAGGAAAAGGAATTACGGATATTGAAACAATAATATTAAATAGATAGGAAGGATATACATGGTAGCAGTATTATTATCACCACTATATATATTAATCAACTTTTATATTGCTAGATGGTTGCTTAGTTGGATGCAAGCTTGTAATAAGCATTTTAAAAACAAATGGATTAGAGGCTTTATTATTGCCATTTATACATTCTTAGCGAGCACCCTTTTGTTAGGTTTCTTACTTCCTTCTGGTAATCTAGAAAGAATAATGAAACTATTAGGAAATTATTGGTTAGGTGTATTACTATATGTAATCTTAACTGTTATAGCAGCTGATGCTATCAGATTAATTGTAAAAAGATCTCATAAAGTAAAAGAAGAATATCTAAAAAGTAACAAAACTTTTGTTACCGCTGGTACAATTTGTATTATTATAGTCGCAACTCTTAGTATCTGGGGAGCATTAAATGCCAGAATTATTAGAACAACAAATTATACAATAGATATTAATAAAGAAGTTAAAAAAATGGATGATTTAAGAATCGCACTAGTAGCTGACCTACATCTAGGATATAACCTTGGTACACCCCAAGTAAAACAAATGGTAGAAAAAATTAACAAACAAAATCCAGATATTGTTGTTATCGCTGGAGATATTTTTGATAATGAATATGAAGCATTAGATAATCCTAAAACAATAAAAAAAGAATTTCTTCGTATAAATAGTAAATATGGAGTATATGCTATATATGGAAACCATGATATTGAAGAAAAAATCTTAGCTGGCTTTACATTTAGTAAAGAAGGAGAAAAGAAGAAAAGCGATATTAGAATGGATAAGTTACTAAAAGATTCTAATATAACTTTACTACGTGATGAAGGAATATTAATTAATGATAGCTTCTACTTATATGGAAGACCTGACTATAGTAGACCAGGAAGAGGTATAGAAAAAAGAAAAACTGCTAAACAAATTACTAAAAATCTAGATAAAGAAAAGCCAATCATTGTTTTAGATCATGAACCAAGGGAACTCCAAGAACTTGCTGATGCTGGTGTTGATCTTGATTTATGTGGTCACACTCATGATGGCCAATTGTTTCCAGGAAATATTACTACTAAAGTCATGTGGGAAAATTCCTATGGATATTTAAAAAAGGACAATATGCATAATATTGTTACTAGTGGAGTAGGAGTGTATGGACCTAATATGAGAGTAGGAACCAAAGCAGAAATTGTTATTATTGATATAAATTTTAAATAGAAGAACTTTTCTTCTTTTTTAATATAATTTAATAGAAGGTGATGAAATGAAAGAAGCAATTATTTATGATTCCTTAAGTGGTAATACTGAGATATTAGCTAAAACAATAAAAAGTGAAAAGCCTAATATACTTTTCGAAAAAATTAATAATAAAACCAAAGAAAATCTCAAAAATATTGAAATAATATATCTAGGTACACCCATTATAAAAGGAATGTGTACAGAAAAAATAAAAGAATTATTAGAATCCCTAGAAGATAAAAAAATATTCTTATTTGTAACAGCAGGATATGGTATAAGTGATGAATATTATCAAAACTTAAGAAAAAGAATAGTATCTATTATTCCAAATAGTAATGAAATAATAGGAAGTTTCTTTTGCCAAGGAAAAATGCCAGATGCAGTAAAAGAAAAATACATATCATTAATTAAAGAACATCCAGATGATAAAAATTTAAAGGTTAGTTTAGAAAACTTTGAACAAGCAAAAACTCATCCAGATGAAAATGACAAAAAAAGATTATTAGAAGAAATCAAAAAAATTAACTTGACTTAAACTATACTTTAAGTATTACAATGACTTTAAGAGGTGATAATGTGGAAAAAAGTAAAGTATATTTTATAAAAGAAATAACTCCTAAAAACATCATAAAAATATATGATGCCTTACAAAAAGAATTACCTGGAAAAGTAGCTGTTAAAATGCATTCTGGTGAAAAGGGAAATAAAAATTATTTGCGTCCTGACTTTGTAAAAGACATTGTAGACTATGTAAAAGGAACAGTAGTAGAATGTAATACTGCATATGAAGGAGCACGAAACTCTACAGAAAAACATAAAAAATTAATTAAAGAACATAACTGGGATAAATATTTTCCATTTGACTTATTAGATGAAGAAGGACCAGATTTAAAACTAGAAATTCCTAATGGAAAAGTCTTAAAAGAAAACTATGTAGGAAAAAATTTACAAAACTATGATTCTTTATTAGTTTTATCACATTTTAAAGGACATGCCATGGGAGGATATGGTGGAGCTTTAAAACAATTATCTATAGGGTGCGCATCATCTGCAGGGAAAACACTTATCCATACTGCTGGTGTAACAGATGATCAAACAAAATTATTTGCAAATTTACCAGAACAAGATAGATTCCTTGAAGCTATGGCAGATGCAGCAAGTAGTGTGGTTAATTTCTTTGGAGATAATGCCGCATACATTAACATTATGAAAAATATTTCTGTAGATTGTGATTGTGATGGAAATGCTCATGCTCCTTGTATGAAAGATATCGGTATTTTAGCAAGTCTTGATCCCGTTGCCATAGATCAAGCATGTCTAGATTTAGTTTATAATTCCACTGATTCTGGAAAAGAAGAATTAATTAACAGAATTGAATCTCTTCATGGTGTGCACACTGTTGAAGCAGCAAGTAACCTTGGAATAGGTAATAGAGAATATGATTTAATAACTATTGAATAAGACGAATTTTCGTCTTTTTCTTTTTTTAAAAAAGAATTATAATAAAAATATAAAGTGTTAGATAGGAGTTATTATGAAAACAATATATAAAAGAAGAAGTATTAGACAATATACAGATAAAAAAATCTCAATAGGGGACTTAGAAAAATTATTAAAAGCAGGAATGAATGCCCCTTCAGCTCATAATCAAAAACCATATGATTTTATTGTTGTAACAGATAAAGCAACATTAAAAAAGTTAAGTGAAACAGGACCATACTGTAGTATGCTAGAAAATGCTGCGGCCGCAATCGTTGTCGTATCAGTAGCTGACAAAGAAACCACGCCATATTGGCAAGCAGACTGTGGAGCTGTTGTTGAAAATATTCTCCTAGAAGCAACAGACTTAGGAATTGGTTCATGTTGGATAGGAGAATATCCAGTGCTAGAAAAAAGTGAAAAAGTAAAAAGAATTCTTGAAGTTCCTACTAATTATCAAGTTTTTGCTACTATTTCTCTTGGTTATCCTCTTAAAGAAAAGCAAGAAAACGATAATTATTATCCAGAAAAAGTACACATCGGAAGGTTTTAAAGAACTTTCTTTTTTTTGTAAAAACCTATACCAAATAAAAAAAACAACATAAATTATCATGAGGAGGAAGAAAATGAAACATAAAATATTTATCTATATATTAGCAGGAGTTTTAATATTTTTATTAGCTTCTCTAGTATTATTTGATTTAAAAGGTGAAAAAGATAATAAAAAATTAAAACAAATTACAGTTGCTGAAGTAACACATTCTGTTTTTTATGCTCCCCAGTATGTTGCCTTAGAAAAAGGTTATTTTGAAGAAGAGGGCTTAGATGTTGAATTAATTTTAACCAGTGGAGCAGACAAAGTAACAGCAGCAGTCTTATCAGGTGATGCCGATATTGGTTTTTGTGGAAGTGAAGCTACTATATATGTCTACCAAGGTGGAGAAAAAGATTATCTTAAAACATTTGCTCAATTAACTCAAAAAGATGGTTCTTTCTTAGTTGGCAGAGAAAAAAATGATAATTTTAAAATTGAAGATTTAAAAGGAAAAACGATTATTGGTGGTAGACCAGGCGGAATGCCTGAAATGATTTTAGAGTATTCTCTAAAAGAAAATGGTATAGACACAAGTAAAGAAGTAAAAATTGATACATCTATAGAATTTGCCTCTATGGGTGGAGCTTTCATTGGAGGAATAGGAGATTATGTTGCTTTATTTGAACCAAACGCCTTAGAACTAGAAAAAGAAGGATATGGTTACGTTGTTGCTAGTTTAGGAGAATTAGGAGGAGAGATTCCTTACACTTCATATGCAGCACGAAAAAGTTTTATAAAAGAAAATAAAGATATCATCAAAAAATTTACAAAAGCTATTGAGAAAGGATTAGATTATGTCCACAATCATACTGATAAAGAAGTTGCTAAAGCAATAAAAAGTCAATTTCCTGATACATCACTAACAGATTTAACAAAAGTAATAAAACGCTATCGTAGTATTGATGCTTGGCCAAAAACTACAGAGTTTTCCAAAAAATCATTTAATCATTTACAAGATATAATGATAGAAAACGATGTTATTGAAGAAAAGGTTTCATATAATAAGTTAATTTATCATGAATAATATTTTAGAAGTTAAAAATCTAAAAAAAACATTTCATACTAAAGATGGAGAAATACAAGCTCTAGAAAATGTATCGTTTGAGTTAAAAGATCAAGAATTTGTATCCATCATAGGACCAAGTGGTTGTGGTAAATCAACAATTCTTTCTATTCTAGCAAATCTAGAACCAAAATCATCAGGTACAATAAATATAAAAGACAAAAAAATAGGCTATATGTTACAACAAGACTCTTTATTTGAATGGAAAACAGTATTAGAAAATTGTATGTTAGGACTAGAATTAGAAAAAAAAGCGACTAAAGAAAATAAAGAAAAAGTAATAAAATTACTAGAAACATATGGATTAAAAGATTTTATAAACGAATATCCTAATCATTTATCTGGAGGAATGAGACAACGTGTTGCTTTAATCAGGACACTCGCAACAACTCCAGATATTCTTTTGTTAGATGAAGCATTATCTGCTCTAGATTATCAGTCACGTCTAGCTATAAGTGATGATATCTATAAAATTATGAAAAAAGAAAAGAAAACAGTTATTATGGTAACTCATGATATTGCTGAAGCAATAAGTATGTCAGATAGAATTATTGTCTTATCAAAACGTCCAGCTATTGTAAAAAAAATATATGATATTAATCTATCTAACAAATCAACACCTATTGAAAATCGTAAATGTAAAGAATTTTCTATTTTATATGATAAGATATGGAGGGATTTAGATGTCCACATATAGTAAAGAACATAAACTTTACCTACAAAAACAAAAAAAAGAAAAAAGATTAGTTACCATATCTAGATTAATGATTGTAATACTTTTTTTAGTAATCTGGGAATTACTTTCCAAATACAATGTTATTAATTCATTTTTATCATCTAGACCTAGTGAAGTATTAAAAACAATTATAACTTTATGGCAAGAAAATACACTTTTTATGCATATAGGCATAACCATATATGAAGTTTTATTAAGTTTTGCTATCGCCACTATTATAGGTTTTGTTGTCGCAACAATTCTTTGGAGATATGAGATATTAGCTAAAATAATAGATCCTTTCTTAACCATATTAAATTCTTTACCAAAAGTTGCGCTAGGTCCTTTAATAATTATCTGGGTGGGAGCAAGTATTAATTCTATTATTTTTATGTCCCTATTAATTAGTACCTTTATAACAATTATCACAATTTATCAAGGATTTAAAAAAACACCAACTACTTATATTACTTTATTAAAAACAATGAATGCTAATAACATTCAAATATTTACCAAAGCAGTTTTACCTAGTAATATACCAACTATATTAAATGCCTTAAAAATCAACATTTCCATGTCTTTAATAGGAGTTATCATGGGAGAACTATTAGTATCTAAAAGTGGTCTTGGATATTTAATTATGTATGGCTCTCAAGTATTTAATATAAATATGGTAATTACAGGTGTAGTAATACTTGGAATAATATCCTATATAATGTATTTTTTAGTTGAATATTTAGAAAACTATATCAAAAGAAAAAGAGGATTATAAAGAGAAAACTACTGAGCATTCAGTAGTTTTAAAATTGACTTTTTTTAATATCTATACTATACTTTCTAATTGGAATATTAGATAAAAAAAGGGTGAATGACTAATGAAATTTACTACAGATAAAAAGAAAATAATACTTAGTATAATTTTTTTACTTACAAGCTTACTATTTTTAAGTTTTGGCTTTAAGTTTTACAAAGTAGATGGACAAGTAAAAAGTTTCTACTTTATATTATCAATATTACTTAGTTTTATAATATCTTTTGTAATTGCTACTAAAGTGACTTTTAAGACTAAAAAACTAAATAAAATATATTTAATATCTACAAGTATAATATTAGTTTTAGGCTCTTACTTATCTTTAGAACTTTTAAATAGGCAATCCCTAATGCACTTTAGTATAATTAGAACCATATTAAATTTAGGTTTAATAATAGTTCCAACTATAATAGCATTCATCTATTCTAATAATACAAAAAAATCTTTATTAATTGGTACTATATTTCCATATTTATTAGGTATTATAAACTATATATCAGTATTACAAGATAATACACCATTTATATTATTTAGAACTTTTTCTATTATGCCTACCGGTGGTATGGTAAATGCTATTATTTCTTATCAACTTGTTTTAGCAACATTCACTACTTTATTAATAGTATTATTAATACGTAATATAAATTATGAAATAAAACCAATTGATTTAAGTAAAATAACTAAAATAATAGATTTTAAACCAACAAAGAAAAGTATTATTATCGGAGTATTACTATTAGTTTTAGGAATGGGATATTTAGCTATAGATACTAATAGTTTTATAGGTGATAAACCTGATAACTTAGGCGCGTTTTTTTCGCTTTACTATTTTATTGCGATAGTTTTAGTACTAATTATTTCTACAATTACTATTTTCAAAGTAAAGCCAAAGGGAAAATTATTAAAATTCTATCCTGTTATAATGACTATCGTAGGAATAGTTTTATCATTTGTAATCTTAGAGTTATTAAATGAAAACTCTTTAGGAGGTATTATTTCTATTGAATGGAAAAGACTATTACTTAATTTCTTAATCATTACAGCACTATATGCTTTTATTTACGCTATAACTAATAGATTAAAAATAACTATGATTATTAATAGTATTATCTTTTATGTATTAGGTTTAATTCAATATACCGTAGTATGTTTTAGAGGTACACCATTTACACCTATCGATATCTTATCAGCTAAAACAGGACTAGCTGTCGCAGGTGGATATGAATTTTCAGTAAACATGTACTTGATTATTGGAACCTTACTATTTATTTTATTAATAATTCTTATAACAAAAATAAAAACCAAACCACACAAATCAATAAGAAATAAAATAATTAGAATATTACTACTAATATATGTAATTGTTTTAGCTATCTTTATTTCTACAACAGATGTAAAAACAACTTTTGAATTACGAAATGATTTATGGTCACAGACTGATGAATATAAAGAAAATGGATTTATATCAAGTTTTACTAAAAGAATAACTGATTTAATACCTAAGGAACCAAGTGGTTACTCTAAAGAGAAAATAACTAAAACATTAGAAAATATTAAAAAAGACAATAAAAAAGAAGAAGAAAATAAGGATACACCTAATGTAATTGTAATCATGAATGAAGCATTTAGTGATTTAGCTGTAAATGGTGATTTTGAAACAACAGAAGATTATATGCCATATTATCGTAGCTTGAAAGAAAATACTATTAAAGGAAATGCTTATACATCTGTATTTGGAGGAACAACAGCAAATTCTGAATGGGAGTTTTTAACAAACAATACAATGTTCTTTTTTGAAGCAGGACATGTGCCATACCAACAATATATTCATTCTGATGCTTATTCCTTAGTTTCAGTTTTAAAAGATGCAGGTTATACTACCAAAGCACTACATCCTTATTATAAAAATGGATATCGAAGAGACTATGTTTATCCATTCTTTGGCTTTGATACCTTTGATACAATGGAAACTCTTCCAAAGATAAAAACACTAAAAGGTAGAGGATATGCCAGTGATAAATATACATATAATCAAATCATTAAACAGTTTGAAGAAAAAGATGATGATGAAAAATTATTTAGTTTCACTGTAACTATGCAAAATCATGGTGGATATAATGATAAAAATTATAAACCAAATATTACTTTAACTGAATATGATGATCCTGTAGCTAACGAATACTTATCTTTAATAAAAAAATCAGATGAAGCACTAGAATATATTACAAATTACTTTGCTGATTATGATGAAGATGTCATTTTACTAATGTTTGGAGATCATCAACCATCTAATGCAGATATGACAGATGAATTCATTAATAGGGATACAATAGATCCTGAAAAATATAATATTACTAAATTTATTACTCCATTTATTATCTGGGCAAACTATGATATAGATGAAGAAGAAATAGAGGCAATTAGTCTAAATTATTTATCTGTTTTACTATTAGATGAAGCTGGTATTAATACAACACCATATATGGATTATTTACGAGAATTAAGAAAAGAAATTCCTGTAATGAATGTTTCTGGTTATATGGATTCTGATTATAATTTCCATGAAAAAACAGATTTAGGAAAATATAAGAAACAAATAAAACAATATGAATATATGCAATATAATAATATTTTTGATAAAGATAAAGTAGATGAACTATTTAGTTTAAGTAATTAAGACTTCTATTATAAATTTATAATAGAAGTTTTTTATTGGTGATAAATTAATAAAATGTTATAATAAAAAAAGGTGATAATATGAAAGAAATTAAAGAAAGAAATTATTATATAGACTTTTTAAAATTTATTTTTAGTGTCATAATAGTTTTTTATCATGGTTGGTTATTCACTGGTATAGTAGAAGGAGGATACTTCGGAAGAGGATACTTTGCTGTTGACTTTTATTTTATTGTTACAGGTTTTCTATTTATTAAATCTGTAGAAAAAATAATAAAAAAACGACCTAAAGAAGAAGTTGCTCTTCTAGATATAAAATTTATCTGGAACAAAATAAAGTCTCTCCTTCCAAATATCATTTTTATCTTTATTATTGGTTATATTATTGTTTATCATAACAGTATATTAAATATTCATAACTTATTTACCGATAGAAATGTAACAGAGTTTTTACTAGCTGGCTTCTTAGGTGAAGGTATGTGGATAAATAAAAGTTGTTGGTACATATCAGTTATGATATTACTATTATTTATCTTATTTCCAATAGCTTATAAATACAAAAAAAACTATAATTTTTATATAGCGCCATTATTAATTATTGCTACTTTAGGTATTATTAATCATTTTGAAATTAATACTTTAGATCCAACTCTTTATAAAAATATATTTATTAATGGTTTTTACAAAGGTGTTATTTTTATAAATTTAGGTGTTC
This sequence comes from uncultured Bacilli bacterium, assembly GCA_944332465.1. Classification (GTDB taxonomy): domain Bacteria; phylum Bacillota_I; class Bacilli_A; order RF39; family UBA660; genus Faecimonas. The sequence goes on from CALVJZ010000002.1 coordinate 20,528, forward strand.
TTGCCTACGAACTATGTAATTATTTAAAAAAGAAAGAACCAACTAAAAAGCAAAAAATAACGTTTACCGTAATAGAATCTATTTTATATTTGTTTTTACTAGCTAATATGCATTATGCTATTGCTGGAAAATACTTAATCGCAATATTATTCTTTATTGCTGTTGCTATAACTTTTAGTAATATTAGTTATACAGCTAAATGGTTTCATTCCGAAAAATTCCAAAAGCTCGGAAAATTTGGTTTTATTTTATATTTAACCAATATTCCAGTAAGAACTTTAACAATCGATATGTTTAACTTATCTTATCATAGAATGCTTCTAATCTATTGGTTAATAACAATTTTCTTATCAATTATTTCCTACTTATTATCAGAAGTTATTATTAAGAAAATAAAGGAAAAACGAAAGTTTAGAAAAGCTATTTAAAATATAAAGAAAAGACTAAAACGTATTTATAAACAGTTTAGTCTTTTTATTATGGTTATAAGATATTGATAAACTTAACATATTATGATATAATATGCATCACTTAAGGATGATGTGTATGGATATTATAACTAAATATATAACGACACCAACCAAAAAGAGACAAGTACCATCTCAGGAAAAAACAAGTAGTAATTTGATTGTTGTTTCAAAAGATTTAGTTAGAAGTTTAAAAAAAGCAAAAAAGAAAGCTACCTGGGATAAAGTACGTATTCTAGGATTAGGTAATTCTCTTGCTTCTGGGTGGACAGCGATAGATAATAATGTTGAACCACTTGTAAATAAACTTCGCCCTTTTATAATGCCTTTCGCTAAAGAGGAAGATTTAGATTTAGAATTGCTTTCATATCCTCTTGCTTCGCAAAATAACAATCATAATATTTATGATTTTTTACGAACAAATCCAAGTTTGTCAGATGTTAGAAAAAGATTTGAGACCTCTTTTGATGGATGGAAAAAAGAATTTCAAAATACGCCTTTTGAAAACTATGTAGATAAAGATGTAGCTGTGAGCTATTATCCTGAAGGGGATAGGAGATTAGAAGATAATTTTTCTGATGATATTTTAACACTTATATTTTTTAATGGAAGTAGTGGACTTATTTTAGAAAAACTTATGGCTATGACTGAAGAGTCTAAAATAGAACCATTAAAAAGTATATTAACTAAAAAAGGAAGAAAAGAATTATATCAAGAAGAAATTTACTATTTAAAAAGTATTAGAGATTATTTATTATCTTTAAGTGATAATAGTATTTTAACTATTGGGAATTTTCCATATTTTAATACCCCATTAGGTGTTTTTGTAAACCCAATTATTAGTGAATTTAATGGAGAAATTAGAAAAGCAGTAGAAGGAGAAAAGACTTCTTTCTATGAAGGTATGTCTCTTTCGTTTTTTGAAGAGTACGGAGGAAAAATAAAAGTAGATAACCATCCCACTATAGATGAACAATATGCCTCTCTTCTAGGATATGCTGAACATATAAATGAAAAAGTAAAAGTTTTAACAAGAGCTGATGAAAACTAGTCAACTCTTGTTTTCTTTTGTATAATAAAAAAGAGGAGAAAAATATGAAATTAATGTTTATATCTGATATTCATGGAATATCAACTAACTTAAGTAAAATAAAAGAAATATTTCAAAAAAACAATTGTGACAAACTTGTTGTTCTAGGAGATTTATATTATATTGGACCAAGAAATCAAATGATAGAAGGTTATAATATAAAAGAAGTAGAAGAATTTCTTGAATCGTTGCAAGATAAACTTGTATGTATGAGAGGTAATTGCGATTCTGATGTTGATATTATGGTATCAAACTTTCCTATTATTGAAAATTTAAGTTTAATTATGATGGAAAATAGAGATATCTATATAACACATGGTCACATATATAATGAAACTAATTGGCAAAAAGAAAATTCTATTTTAGTATATGGTCATTTTCATACACCATTTATAAAAAGGGTAGAAACAAACTATTACATAAATCCAGGTTCAATTTCCTTACCACGAAAAACATACCCTCCAACTTACTTAATCTTAACCGAAGAAAAAGCAACTATCTATGATATAGATGAAAATATTATTATGGAAGAAGACTTAGTATAAAAAAAGATACTGTAAGAGCTATTATTTTAACAGAAGATGAAAAAAGTGTTTGCCTTTTATATCGTAGAAAGAAAGAACATGGTGAAATAAAAACATATTATGCATTTCCTGGTGGAAAAATAAAAGAAAATGAAACTATAGAAGAAGCACTAATCAGAGAAATAAAAGAAGAACTCTCTGTAGATATTACAATATTGGGATATTTAGGTAAAAACGTAACTGAAAAAGGAATAGATTATCATTATCACATTAAAATTATAAATAAAAATCTTCTATTAGCTAAAAAAAACACTGAAGATAATTATTACGAAATTAGAATAGTAAAATTAACTGATTTAAACAAAGAAGGTATTACTATTTTACCAGTAAATATTTCATATATTGAAACATCTCTAAAAAAAGATTATAAAACATTTTAAAAATACACTTTATTTTCACAAATAAGGTGTATTTTTCTATATTAGGAGATGATAAAAATTGAAAAAAAGATTTAATGTTTATATGAGAATATGCTTATTAGTTATGATTATTTCAATAATTGGAATTTCATATACTTTATATTATGCTTTTACACATAATGGAGAAGTAACATATCAAAACTTTGGTATAAATCAAGTGATATCTGTAGATCCGACTCTAACTTTTATTCAAATACTAGTACTATTTATATTAATATTTACTTTTGTAGCTTCTATTGTATTTATTTTTTATACTAAGGGAGGAAAAATTTCTCCTGAAGAAGAATTTAAATCTAATGAGAAATCTATGTTTTATATTATAGAAACTGTTTTATTTACTATTTTATTAACTTTAATAATAGTAATTCCAACTAATATTATCTTAGAAAATACTAATCAAACATCAAATAATAATATAAATAGTCAGAGTAATGGAAACGCCATAGTTTGGAATAGATAACCTTAAAATCCCTTTCCAAAAGTAAAAAAATGGCATATAATAACAAGTAGATAGAGAAAAAGGGCATAAAAAGCTTTTTTCTCTTGAAATATAACAAGTTATATGTTATAATATAGCCACATTGGAGGGGGAAAGGAATATGAAAAATCTAAAAAAATTCTTGGTAGCAGTATTAATCGCTGTTGTAACATTCTGTACATTACAAACAACTGTTAACGCTGTTCCACAATCAATTCAACTTGGTAATCCAGAACAATTACAAGGGTATATTGCTCATGTTAAATTCACAACTAAAACTACAGCAGATGGTGAATTGTTATATTGTTTAGACATGAAAAAATATACAGCTCAAAACACAGTAGCTCACCTTGTTGGTGAAAGAGATGCTGGTGTAGCTTATATCATGGTAAATGGTTATCCAAATAAAACATTTACTGGTGATAAATATATGGACTATTACATCACACAAACAGCTTTGTGGTGGTATTTAGATGATACAACAGGAAGTTCAAATCTTGGTGCTGCATTTAAGACAAATGGTTCAGATCCAAATAATTTAAGACCTTATGTTAAAGATTTAGTATCAAAAGCAAAAGCTGCTAAAGAAGCTGGATATCAAAAAACAACAATAAGTGCAAGTGTAGCAGATGAAACACTAAAAATAACAAGTGATGGTAAATATTATCAATCTGGTGATATTACTGTTAAAGCAACAAATATGAGTACTTATAATGTAAAAATATCTGGTGCAGAAGGTGCTGTTGCTGTCGATAAAGATGGTAAAGAAAAATCAACATTTAACTTAAATGAAACATTTAAAGTAAGAGTACCAGTTACTAAAGTAGATACAAGTTTAGTAGATATTAAAGTAACTATTAGTGGTACTGGTAAAATATATAAAGCATATGAATATCAACCAGAAGATCAAAATCAACAAAATGTTACACCTTCTATTATTAGTCCAATAGAAGAAAAAGTAGAAACAACAATTAATTTAAATATTTCAACATCAAAAATTACTATTGTTAAAGTAGATAAAGCAACAGGAAATGCCATTGCTGGTGCTGAACTAGTATTAAAAGATTCTGATGGAGAAGTAATTACTAGCTGGACATCTACTACTTTAGGACATGTAATTAAAAATTTACCTAATGGAACTTATACAGTAGAAGAAACAAAAGCTCCAGAAGGATATGAACTAGATACAGAAAAAATAACATTTACAATTGATGATGATAGTAGAGAACAAAAAATTAAATTCTATAATGAAGCACAAGAACGTGTAGTTAATATTATTAAAGTAGATCAATCAACAGGTCAACCTTTAGCAGGTGCCGTAATTGTTGTAAGAGATTCTGATGGTAATGAAGTAGCAAGATTTACATCTACAACAGATCCATATGTTTTAACTGGATTAAAAGATGGAACTTATACAGTAGAAGAAATCTCAGCTCCTAATGGATATCAAAAAACAAATGAAGTAATTACCTTTACTTTAGATGCTAATAATCCATCACAACAAATTACTATTGAAAACTATCCAGAAGTATATGTACCAAATACAAATACTGCAAGTTCAATCTTACTTGTTATTTTAGGTCTAGCAATCATCGGCGGTGGATTTAAATTTGTTCAAAAGAACTCAAAATTTAACAGAATATAATGAAAAAAGAATCTCTCCAAGTGTTGTAGCCATCGTAGGTGCCGTTTTAACACTAATCGGAGGATTCTTTATTTCTTATAACTATATTCAAGCCAAGAAGGTATATGCTTATGATTATATGGCAAATGTCTTCTATGAAAGTAATGAAAAAGAAGAGGTTGCTAGTCAAATTGTAGAAGAACAAGAAGGAGAAAACGAAGAGGAAGAAGAAAGTGATACATATACAGATGAATACATTGGATATCTAACTATACCAAAGATTAATCTAAATAAAGGATTTGTTGATAAACGTTCATCTGAAAATGATGTTGAAAAAAACATTATGGTAATTGAAGGTTCTAATTACCCAAATGTTAAAAAAGGAAACTTTATTATCGCTGGACACTCAGGTACAGGATGGAAAGCTTTCTTTAATGAATTATATCGCTTAAACATTGGCGATGAAGCTTATGTTACATATAAAGGAAAAAAATATACCTATAAAATAACAAATATATACAAACAGCCAAAAACTGGTAAAATAGCAATTTATCGTAATTATGATAAGACAACATTAACACTAATAACTTGTACCAACAATGACGATACAACACAGACAGTCTATATTGCTGAATTAGATAATGTAGTAGAAGAATAAAAGAGTGAAGTAGGGGGGTGAAGATGATGTCGAAGTTATCGCTTTTAGATAAATTAAAAATATTGGGAGATGTCACATCATCTTCTGGCCTTTTTGTAGTAGCAATCATCATTTTAATAGGAATTTCTATTCTTTTAGTTACAACTACAACAAGGACAAAAAAATTAAGTAAATATCTTTGTATTGGAATGTATTCTATCATAATCATACTTACTTTGATATTTTTTAGAACCGAACTATTTAAAATGTTTGATTACATGATGAACAATCTATTTGTTGCTATATACTTTCCTAACTTAGCAATTTATTTCGCAGCAATAATTATTACTAACATTATCTTCTGGGTCTCTATCTTTAATAGAAAAATATCTAAGTGGATACGTGTGATTAATACTTCCGTATTTTGTATGATTACTTATATCCTAATCTTAGTAATGAGTGTTATTTCTAAAAATAAACTAGATATTTTTAGTCAAACATCAATTTATCAAAATAAAAATGCTTTAGGACTAATAGAACTATCTAGTACTATATTTATAGTATGGATTTTATTCTTATTAATCTATAAAGCAATTAGAATTTATCAAGAAAATCAAGGTGTTGTACCACAAGAAGTAAAAGAAAAAGTAATTATTAAAGAGCGCCCAATATTTAATAAACCAATTGTAAAAGTAAAAAAAGAAATTGTTGAAAAGAAAAAATTACCAGCAAATTTCAAAAATATAGAAGCTCCAAGGTATGTCTTTGGAAATTATGCTAAAAAAGAAGAAGAAGAACCAGTCTTAGTTGAGACTATCAAAAAGGATATAGTAGAAGAAAAACCTATTATAAATATTCCAGAAGAAAAAGAACCAGTTATCGTAAGTTCTACACCAAAGAAAAAGACAACACCAACAGAAAATATTCCTACTCATAATCCAATACCTTTTGTAGATGAAGAAGTAATAGTAGAACATACAATACCTGAACCAATATTAAGCGAGTCTCCACAATTTTTAGATATTATGTTACAAGATCAAGGAATTATGAAACCACAACAAGAAAAATCTAAAGATGAACCACAACTTGTTAAAATATCAAAAGAAACAAAACCTACAGAGATAAAACCTAAGACAATAACAGAACAAAAATCTCCACAACTAGTTATAAAACCTGTTATTGAAAAACCTGTAGAACCTAAGATTGTTTCTTCACCAAAAGAAAAAGAAGAAGACATTTTATCTGGTCTTAAAACAGTTGAAGACTGTAAAAAGTTTTTAGCAATTCTAAAAAGTTATCAGAGAAATGAACAGTTTAAAGCACAACTAGAACAAAGACAAGAAAGTAGACAAATCTCTGAAAAAGATTTAGTAGATTTAGTACATAGAACAAGATAATCACTAGCTTAGCCTAGTGATTTTTCTTTGCGAAAATATAAAAATACGGTATAATGGAGATGGAAAGTAGGTATATAATGTTAGAAGGATTAAATGACAAACAAAAAGAAGCGGTTCTCTATAATGAGGGTCCATTATTAATTATTGCCGGAGCTGGAGCAGGAAAGACTAAAACCTTAACTACCAAAATAGCATATTTAATTGAAGAAGGTTTTGCCTATCCTTACAACGTTCTAGCAATCACTTTTACCAATAAAGCAGCCAAAGAAATGAAAGATAGATTATATGGTCTAATCGGAGACTTAGCAAAAAAAGTACAAGTATCTACCTTCCATAGCTTTGGATTAAAATTATTAAGAGAAAACTTTGAAAAATTAGGATATGATAAAAATTTTGTAATTATGGATAGCGATGATTCTTTAACCGTTGTTAAAAAGATTATTAAAGATTTAGGATATGATCCTAAAATATATAATCCTCGTGGAATTAGAAATAAAATAAGTAGTTGTAAAAATGAAATGATGACACCAGATATGTATGAAAGATATGCAGTTAGTGACTATGAAAAAGTAGTTTTAGAAGTGTATAGAAAATATGAAGAAAAACTAAAGAAAAATAATTCTGTTGATTTTGATGATTTATTACTATTACCTATAAAACTATTTAAAGAAAATCCTACTACTTTACAAAAATATCAAGAATTATATACATATATCTTAATTGATGAGTATCAAGATACTAATGAAGCACAATATATTTTATCCAAGCTAATTAGTGCTAAATCGCGAAAAATAACTTGCGTAGGAGATGACTCACAAAGTATATATAGTTTCCGTGGTGCTAATTATAAAAACATCTTAAACTTTGAAAAGGATTATAAAGATGCTAAAACTATTCTTCTAGAAGAAAACTATCGTTCAACTAGTACCATTCTAGATGCCGCAAACCAAGTGATAAAAAATAATACTCAAAGAAAAGATAAAAATTTATGGACATCACGTGGTGTAGGAGAAAAAATAAAATATTATAGAGCTTATAACGAACGTGACGAAGCACAATATGTTATTAGAAAGATAAAAGAGTTAAGAAATAAGGACGTCGAGTATAAAGACATTGCAGTTTTATATAGAACTAATGCTCAATCACGTGTTTTAGAAGAAGAAATGTTAAAAGAAAACATGCCATATCGTGTTATAGGTAGTTTTTATTTCTACTCAAGAAAAGAAATTAAGGACTTAATTGCCTATCTACGATTAATTCATAATTCAAAAGATAATGTAAGCTTACTTCGAGTAATTAATACTCCTAAAAGAGGAATAGGTCTAAAAACCATTGAAAACTTAACTGCTAAAGCTGACTTGAATTCAACAAGTATTTATGATGCTATAGAAACAGGAAAAGAATTAGAATTTAAAAAGACTATAGAAAAATTAAAAACACTTGCAGATGAACTTACTTTAACAGAATTAATTGATAAAGTCTTAGATGCCTCTGGTATGAGACAAGAATTAGAAAGTGAAAATACATTAGAAGCAGAAGTAAGATTAGAAAACCTTGAAGAATTTAAATCAATTACTAAATCTTTTGAAGAAAGAGAAGGTCTAGTTTCTCTAGAAGATTTCTTATTAGAAATTAGTTTGATTAGTGATGTTGAAGAATATAAGGATGATCCAAATAGAATTAGTTTAATGACAGTTCATTCTGTCAAAGGACTAGAATTTGATCATGTATTTGTTGTAGGTATGGAAGAAGGAATATTTCCTCATATGAATTCTTTAATGGAAACTAGTGAATTAGAAGAAGAAAGAAGATTATGTTATGTTGCTATCACAAGAGCAAAAGATGATTTACACTTAGTAAATGCAAGAAGAAGAACTTTATTTGGTAAAGAACAAATTAATCCTGTTAGTCGTTTTATAGGTGAAATAAATTCTGACTTAATTGAGACAAATGTAAAAGAAGAATTACCAAAACAAGAAGAAAAAATAGATACTGGCGAAATGTTTAGAGAAGAAGAGGTTGACTATCAAGTAGGAGACTATGTCTACCATGAAACATTTGGAACAGGTAGAGTAGTAGAAGTAACAAATACTTTAGTAAGTGTTGCTTTTAAACATCCTCATGGAATAAAAAAATTAATGAAAAATCATAAAAAATTATCAAAAGTTACAAATTAAAAGGAGAGATAAAATGAGTAAAACTTTATTAATTTTAGCGGCAGGAATGGGTAGTAGATTTGGAGGATTAAAACAAATTGAACCAATCGGACCTAATGGAGAGTTTATTATTGATTATTCTATTTATGATGCTAAACGAGCAGGCTTTGACAAAGTAGTATTTATCATTAAAGAAGAAAATTATGATGTTTTTAAAGAAACAATTGGTAAAAGAGTTGAACCTTATATTAAAACAGAATATGTATTTCAAAAAAATGATAATTTACCAGAAAAATATCAAAAATTACTTAAAGATAGAGAAAAACCACTAGGAACATCTCATGCAATTCTTTGCGCAAAAGATAAAATACATGAACCGTTCATCATAATCAATGCAGATGATTTTTATGGTTATGATGCGTATCGTGTTTCTATGGAATATTTAAAAAATATAAATCCAAAAAGATATGGTTTGGTTGCTTATCATTTGGGTAATACTCTTCCTGTAAATGGAAAGGCTAAAAGAGGTATTTGTATTGCAGATAAAAATGATGAACTGGTTAATCTGATTGAAAGTAAAGTAGAACTAAAAGGAGATGAAATAGAAGCTTCTCCATTAAGTGGTGCTAAAACATTTATGACTGCTAAAGAAACTTTAGTAGCAATGAATTTATTTGTTTTCACACCAGACTTATTTGATATTTTAGAAATTCAACTAAAAGAATTCTTAGATAAAAATAAAGACAACTTAGATTCTTGTGAATTTTTAATAACAGATTCGTTAAATAAACTAGTAGAAGATAAAGAGATTGTAGTAGACGTTTTATATACAACTGCAGTCTGGTATGGATTAACATATAAGGAAGATTTAGAAGAGTTAAAAACAGCTATTGAGAAAATGATAAAAGATAATATTTATCCACATAAATTGTGGAAAGAATAAAATAAATAAAAGAAAATATGATATAATAAATAAAAATAATAAAAGGAGAGATTATGGAACAAACAACTGAACTATTTCCCAAAGTATTTACTTGGTTATTTATAGGATTATTAATCACTTTTGTAAGTGGTTATGCCCTATATCTAAACGAGTCACTACTATTTAGTTTAATGTCATCAATGTCAACATTATTAATTATTGTTATAGTTGAATTAGTAATAGCTTTTGTACTAAGTGCTAGAATTCAAAAAATGAATCCTGTGACCATGAAAGTATTATATGTCATTTATTGTTTAATTACAGGACTTACTTTTTCATCAATTTTTATTGTTTATGAAATGGGTTCAATTATTAGTATATTCTTAATTACTGCACTAATATTTGCTGTACTTGCAATATATGGACATAGAACTCATAGAGATTTAACAAAATTTGGTACTATTTTAATATTCACATTACTTGGTATTTTACTTGCCGGAATTGTAAATATCTTTTTACAAAACTCTATGCTAGACTTAATATTAACATCACTTGGAGTTCTAATATTTATGGGCTATATTGCATATGATGTTCAAAAAATAAAAACTATGGTACCATATGTCGGAGAAGAAAAAGCTGCCGTATATGGAGCGTTTAGTTTATACTTAGACTTTATCAACTTACTAATAAGACTATTACAATTATTTGGGAAGAAAAATGATTAGGACGTCAGTCCTTTTCTTTTTGTAAAAATATGTAAAAACCAAAAAAAAGAAAGTTCAAAAACTAAAAAACATGATATTCTATAGATAATAGAGGTGGTTTCATGATTTATTGTAAAAGATGTGGTGCAGCAAACACCCCTGGAGATAAGTACTGTAAAAATTGTGGAGATATTTTAGCTGACCAACAAAAAGAAGAACAAAATAATCCAGTAGATAATAATGAAGTGTCACTAGGAGCTGCTAAAAAAGAAGAACCCTTAGAAATAAATCCTATTCCTGTACCCGAAAGAAAACCTACACCTATAAATAAAAACCAAAGAGAGTTTTTAAAAGAAGCAAATAAAAAAACAAACCCTATAACTTTAATTATTATAGGAGCTATCATTGTTGTAATGTTATTAGCATTGTGGATAGCTTCTAATTTCATAAGTACTACCCAAACATATAATTTAACAGTAAGTGGATATTTATATGAAATACCAATTAAATATAATGCTTCTGTTTCTAATAACAACTTAACTTTATCTGGAGATGATTATGATTCTGAAGAAGGAATTGTTATTCAATTATATGGAGATGATTATGATAACTTACTAACAAATTTTAAACAAATGAAAGATGAAAATAATATGATTACGAACGTAGAAGAAAAAGATTTTGATGATGAGACGTGGATTGTTGCTGATTACAAAACAGATGAGTATAAAGGAGTTATCGGTATAAAACGAATTAGTGATACACAAAGTTTCTGGGCACAAGTATTATCAAAAGATTATGATAGAGGTTTAGAAATATTAGAAGAAATTACTCCTATTATAAATTCTGCTAAATGGTCGGGAGATTAAGAAAGTAAATAGACTTTCTTTTTTTTTGAAAATAAAAATGATATACTAAACATGGTGATATCATGAAAGAAAGAATGAATGAATTAATAGATATTATAAATGAAGCAGACTATAATTATCATACTTTGGATAATCCAACAATAACAGACCAAGAATATGATAAATATTTACGAGAACTAATAGAAATAGAAGAAAGTCATCCTGACTGGATAAGAGAAGATTCTCCAACCCAACACGCAGGAGGAAAAATAATTGAAGGCTTTGAAAAAGTAACACACAAAATACCTATGATGTCTTTAAGTGACGTTTTTTCTGAAAGTGAAATAGTTGCTTTTGATGAAAGAATAAAAAAAGAAGGAATAACTCCAGAATATGTTTGTGAGTTAAAGATAGATGGCCTATCTGTTTCTCTATTATATGAAAAAGGAAAGTTAGTACGTGCTGCCACTCGTGGAGATGGAACAACAGGAGAAGATATTACTCATAATGTTAAAACTATTAAAGTAATTCCTCTTAAACTAAAAGAAGAAGTTGATATTGAAGTTCGTGGCGAAATATTTATGAGTAAAAAGACCCTAGAAAAAATAAATGAAGAAAGAAAACAAAAAGGTGAACCACTTCTACAAAACTGTCGTAATGCTGCTGCTGGCTCAATTCGTCAGTTAGACTCAAAAGTTGCTGCTAAAAGAAAATTAGATAACTTTATCTATCATTTACCAAATCCTCTAGATTATGGTATTCATACTCATTATGAGGCATTAGAATATATGAAAAAATTAGGTTTTAAAGTAAATCCTAATAATAGATTAGTAAAAAATGTTAGCGAAGTTTTAGAATTTATTGAACAAAAAGGAAAAGAAAGGCCAACACTTCCTTATGATATCGATGGAATCGTTATCAAAGTAAACAATATTGATGACCAACAGCGCCTTGGATATACTGCTAAATATCCAAAATGGGCAACTGCTTATAAGTTTCCAGCTGAAGAAGTTTTAACCAAATTAACAGATATCATATTTACAGTAGGAAGAACAGGACAAATAACTCCTAATGCTGTACTTGAACCCGTAATTGTTGCTGGATCAACTATTCAGCGCGCAACTCTACATAACGAAGATTATGTAAAAGAAAAAGATTTAAAAATTGGTGATATTGTTTCTATACGTAAAGCAGGAGATGTTATACCTGAAGTAGTAGAAGTAAAAAAAGAAAGACGTACAGGACAAGAAAAAGTTTTTGAGATGATTACAAATTGTCCAATGTGTAATACTCCTTTAATAAAGAAAGAAGGACAAGTAGATTATTACTGTCCTAATCCAAAGTGTCCTGCTCGTAATATTGAAAGTTTAATTCACTTTGTTTCAAGAGATGCAATGAATATAGATGGACTAGGTGATAGAATTATGGAAGACTTCTACAACTTCCATTTTATCGCTACTATACCTGATATATATGGATTAAAAGAACATGAAAAAGATTTAATTAGATTAGAAGGTTATGGAGATAAATCAGTAACAAACTTATTAAATGCTATTGAAAAAAGTAAAGAAAATTCCCTAGAAAGATTAATATTTGGTCTAGGAATAACACATGTTGGTGCCAAAACAGCTAAACTATTAGCACAAAAATATAAGACTTTAGAAAACTTAATGCAACAAACAGAAGAAGATTTAACAAAAGTTCCAGACATTGGAGATATTATTGCTAAAAGTGTAGTTTCATATTTTAATAATACTGAACATAAAGCAATCATTGAAGAGCTAATTGATTTAGGTTTAAATACTAAATATTTAGGTCAAGAAATAGTAGAAGATGAAGACTTTGCTGGAAAAAGTTTTGTCTTAACAGGAAGCTTAACAATATTTACTAGAGATGAAGCAAAAGAAAAAATAGAATCACTTGGTGGAAAAACAGTTGATTCTGTTTCTAAAAAAACATCTGTTGTTATCGTTGGTGAAAAACCTGGAAGTAAATATGATAAAGCTTTAAAACTTGGTATACCAATTTGGACAGAAGAAGAGTTTAAGGAAAAACTAAAATAATTTTTCTTTACAAAAGTTATAAAAATATATATACTTAGTAATCAAATCGGATTTACATAGAATGAAATTTATGATATAATAACGCACAAATGAGGGGGTATATCAGAACATGAGTAAAAAGAAAAATAAAATAGTTGAAAAAGACTATGGCATGGATGATATTGAAATGGAAATTATTGAAGAAGAACCACGTGCCAAAATTATAATGAATATTATTTTTATTATCATTATTGCTTTAGGTATTATGATAATAGCTGATGTTGTCTGTGTTATAAAATATGACAAAGGTCCATATTTTGCAATTCGTACCAAAGTTTATGACGATGGAGGAACTGAAGTGTATTATGGACTTGGCTATAAAGTAATAAAATATCATCAAGAGCAAGGAAGAAGAGACACCCAATTAGGTTTATGGACAATGAAATATAATACAAAGCCAACTGAAGTAGAAGCTTTAGACCTTGCTATTGAATTTAGAAATGCACCAGAAGACACAGCTAAAAAGTATGCCCACCAATTTGTCCGTATAACTGGTAGAATATATAAAATAAAAGATGATGAAATTATATTACGTTATCACGATCCCGATGATTATTATACTTTAAAAATAAAATGTCCATTAGCAGAAAAAACAGATTTATCTTCTTTAGAAAAAGGAATGGAAACGACAGTACTCGGAACAATAGATAGTTTTACTTTAAAGACAAAGAAAAACCCTAATCAAGTTAATATGAGTAACTGTTTTACGGAGTAGGTAAAAAAATGAATAGAATGCAAATATTTGCTGAAATTGCAGCTCTAGCAACAACAGCAACTTTACTATCTGGATGTAGTGGTGAAAGTAAAATAGCAAGCACAGAAAATACAGGAAGTGAACAATCAGCAACAAGCACAGAAAATAAAGACTGCAAACATCTAATAGTAAATTTTGGAAATCAAACAGTCATCTTTAGAGAATGTGAGGGTTATAGAATTAATTGTTCAGCTAATAAAAGTGGAGGTACAGCGACTTACTCTATTATAAGTGATGGTGAAAACTTAATATCAGGATTTACATCAGAATATAATGATTATGTTACTAATCACGAACAAGTTGAAGAAATAGAACAAGAAGCAATCGAAAATGGAGCTTATGTTTTTAAACTACAAAAATAGTAAGAACTATGCATAGTAGTTCTTTTTTTGCTCTTAAAATTATGATATAATAACTAAAGTTAAAGGAGGAAATCCAAACGATGGAAAAACTAACTAGAGAAGAAGTATTACATGTTGCTCATCTAGCAAGAATTAAAGTAGATGAAGAAGAAATTGAAAAATATCAAGTAGAATTAAAACAATTATTAAATGATGTTGATAAAATAAAAGAAGTAAAAGGATATGATGATGAAAGAATGATTGCTCCTTGGCAGGCAGATACTACACCTAGAGAAGATATAGCTGGTGAAATGTTAAATCCTAAAGAAGTATTAAAAAATGCTCCTAAACATAGTGGTAACTATATTGAAGTACCAATAGTAATTAGTGAGAGTGAGGGGGCCTAGTATGAAATATTTAGATAAAACAATTGAAGAAATTCATAATGCTTTAAAGACAAAAGAAATAAAACCAATAGATTTAGTAGAAGAAGCTTTCGAAAGAATTGAAAAAAATAAAGATTTAAATGCTTATATTACTTTAAATAAAGAAGAAGCTTTGAAAAAAGCAAAAAGTCTAGAAGAAAAAGAAGTAGGAGATAACTTATTATTTGGTTTACCTATTGCGGTAAAAGATAATATTGTAACTAAAGATTTAAAAACAACATGTGCCTCTCATATCTTAGATAATTTTATTCCTATTTATAATGCTACAGTTGTAGAAAAATTAGAGCAAAACGATATGATTATCATTGGTAAAACAAATATGGATGAATTTGCCATGGGATCAAGTAGCAGAACTAGTTACTTTGGTGCCCCTAAAAATCCTTGGAATAAAGAAAAAATATCAGGTGGATCATCAGGTGGAAGTGCAACTACAATTGCTGCCCGTGATGTTTTATTTGCTTTAGGTACAGATACTGGAGGATCAATTCGTCAACCAGCAAGCTATACAGGAATTGTCGGAATGAAACCAACTTATGGTAGAGTTTCACGTTATGGTTTAATTGCCTTCGCTTCAAGCTTAGATCAAATTGGTCCCATGACTAGAAATGTTTATGAAAATGCCTTACTTTTAAATGCTATTGTAGGTCACGATGATAAAGACTTAACTTCTGCTAATAAAGAAAAAGAAGACTTCACAAGATTAATAAATAAAGATATTTCTGGTATGAAAATAGCTCTTCCAAGTTACTTTATGAGTGATATCGTAACAGAAGAAATTAGAAATGAAGTCGAAAAAGCTAAAAAAGTCTTAGAAGAAAATGGAGCAACAGTAGATATTATAGATATGAAATACTTAGATAAAGCAGTAACCTTATATCAAATTATTGCCATGGGTGAAGCTTCTTCTAATTTAGCGAGATTTGATGGAATACGTTATGGCTTTTCTGTTGAAAATCCTAAAAATATAGATGACTTATATTTAGAAACACGTAAAATAGGCTTTGGAAAAGAAGTAAAAAGAAGAATTATGGTAGGTTCTTACTTATTAAGTGGAGAAAACGCCAAAATTTATTATAATAAAGCTCTATCTATTCGTGATGATATGAAAAAGGAATTTGATAAAGTGTTTGCTGATTATGATTTAATTATTGGTCCAACTACCACTACAACAGCATACAACTTAACAGATCCAATGGATGACCCATCTAAGAGTTTTATGGATGATGTCTTAGTAATACCTGTTAATATGGCAGGTCTTCCAGGATTATCTCTTCCAATAGGATTTGGTAAATCTCATATGCCAATTGGTCTACATATTATTGGAAATAGTTTTGAAGAAGCTAAGATTTATCAACTAGCAAGTTTTCTTGAAAAAGAATTAAACTTAGATTTAGATAGTAGAAAGGGTGATAACAATGTCTAATTATATTCCCACAATAGGAATCGAAGTACACTGTGAACTAAAAACAAATACTAAAATATTTTCTAATAGTGTAAATGGCTATGGACAAATGGCTAATTCCCTAACTAATGTTATTGATTTAGGTTATCCCGGAACTCTTCCAACTCTAAATCAAGAAGTTCTAAATCTAGCAATCAAAGCAGCTTTAATCCTTAATTGTAAAATAAGAAGACAAATGCATTTTGACAGAAAAAACTATTTTTATCCTGATAATCCTAAAAACTATCAAATAACTCAAGCAGAAACTCCAATAGGATATGATGGTTATGTAGAAATAACTGTAAATGGTAAAAAGAAAAAAATAGAAATTGAAGAAATGCACATTGAAGAAGATACTTGTAAAAGTACACATAGAGGTGAAAAAACACTTTTAGATTTTAATCGTGCTGGAGTTCCTCTAATAGAAATAGTTACTAAACCATGTATGGAAAGTGGCGAAGAAGCAAAATTATATCTAGAAAAGTTAAAAGAATTATTATTCTACAGTGATGTATCTGATTGTAAAATGGAAGAAGGTTCCATGAGAGCAGATGCTAATGTATCTATTAGAAAAAATATAGATGATGAATATGGAACTAAAGCTGAAATAAAAAATATCGGTTCTATATCAAACGTTAAACTAAGTATTGAAAAAGAAATAGAACGTCAAAGTAAAATTTATGATAATGGTGAGACATTTCTCCCACAAACAAGACGTTTTGATGACAAACTAAATGACACAGTTTTAATGCGTGTTAAAGAAACTGGTAATGATTACCGTTATTTTCCAGAACCAGATATTCCATATGTCATCCTAACTGATGAACAAATAGCTGAGGTTAGAAAAACAATACCAATGCTACCAGATGAAAGAAGAGAAAAATATTTAAGTCTTGGTATAAATGAAAAAATTACCGAAAAACTAGTTGGAAACCGTAGTTTAAGTGACTATTTAAATAACCTATTAGATAAAAAACTAGATTTTAAGACAGCTGCAAACCTTTTATTAGGTGATATTTCATTCTACTTAAATAAAAACGAATTAGAAATAACTGATACTAAATTAACACCAACTAGATTTATCGAATTAGTAGATAATATGAGTAATAAAACTCTAACTAGTAAAAACCTAAAAGATATTTTAGATACTATTATGGAAAGTGATAAAACCATAAAAGAAATTGTAAAAGAAACAGGAATTGAAAATATTACTGATGATAACGCTATTAAAGAAATTGTTCAAAAAGTAATAAGTGAAAATCCAGATAGTGTTACTGATTATAAAGCTGGAAAAGATCGTGCTATTAAGTATTTAATGGGTCAAGTAATGAAGGAAAGTAAGGGTAGTGCTAACCCTGCTATGGCAATGGATATTTTAAAAGAAGAGTTAAACAAGTAATTGAAAAAGCAATATACATAGTGTATAATTAAAATACTAGGGATGTGATGATAAATGAGTTTTATAAGAAAAAACAAATTTGTAATAGTAGCTATAGGAGTATTCCTAATATTAGTAATTTTAGCATTTAGATTATTCTCAATGTTTGCTCCATCTGAAGGAAAAGCATTATATGGAGATAGACTAAAAGGAATAGAAGAAGTAGAATTAAATAATAAAAAACTATTGAATATTGAAGATACATTAAAAGAAGATAGTGCTGTAAAAGAAGCAACAGCTAGTGTGGAAGGTAAAATTGTTGAAGTAATTATTACTGTAAAAGACGAAATATCTACTGATACTGCTAAAAGTCTTAGTAACAAAGTATTAGATACTTTAACTACTAAAGAAAAGAAATTTTATGACATTCAAGTTTTCGTAACAAAAGACAAAGAAACAAAAGACTTTCCAATAATTGGATATAAACATCATGCTAATGAAAAATTTTCATGGACTAAAGATAGAGGGGCTGAATAATGAAAAAGAAATATATTATTGCCTTAATCTTAATAATTGCGATTGTTACTTTTATCTTTGTTTATCGCTATTATAACAAAGAAGATGCGACTACAACTTTAACAGTAAGAGAAAAAAGCTGGGTCCAAGATCATGCTGATGAAGCATACGATTTTGAAGTAATTAATGATTATCCATTATATGGAGAAAATGGTAATGGAGTTATCTTCAGTTTCTTAGATGACTTTGAAGAAAACGTAGGACTAGAACTAAATAGAATACCTTACTTAAAAGAATCAACAACTAAAACAGATAGTTTTAGAATCCGTATTTTAGATAATAATAAAAAATTAACAAAAAAAGATTTACCATTATTTGATGATAACTATGTAGCTGTCGGTAAAACATATCAAAGAATTAATAATATTGAAGACTTTAAAAATGTCACATTTGGTGTTTTTAAAGACGATTCTACAGAAATTAGTTATTACTTAAAAAGTGGTAACAACTTATCATTTAAAACTTATGATGATATTGAAGACTTATATAAAGCATTAGATGATGATGAAGTAGATATGGTAATAGTTCCTAATATTATGTATTTAAACTATACCATTGATAATGATAAATATTCTATTAACTATTTCTTTACAGAAATGCAAAAACAAATAGTTTTAACTCTAACTAAAGATAACGATGAATTAAATAAAATAATGACTAAATACTATAATAAATGGCGTCAAACAAAATATGTAAAAGAATATAATGATGCTTATTTAGAATACTATCTAGATGAAAATGACTTAGATGCTAAAACAAAAGCAGAGTTAATATCTAAAAACTATACCTATGGATATGTTGAAAATCCTCCATATGAAGAAATGGTAAATGGAAAAGTAGCTGGTATAGCTGGAGAATATGTTGATAGAGTAGCAAGACTATCAGGAATTAACTTTAAATATAAAAAATATGATAGTGTAGCTGACCTAAAAAAAGCTATAGATAAAGGTGAAATAGATTTATATTTTGACTATTATAACTACAACAATAATAAATATAAATCAACACTTTCTACTTTTATAGAACAATATGTAGTTTTAGGAAATGAAGAAGATAATCATATTGTTACATCTTTTGAAAGTATGAAAGATGAAGATATCGCTATGTTAGAAAATGATTCACTATATAATTATTTTTCAAACAATGCTAGAGCTCATATCAAGACATATGAAAATATTGAAGACTTAGTAAAAGAAAGTGATACAAGACTAATTGTAGTTGATAGAGAAATCTATACTTATTATCAAAATGATGTTTTTAAGAAATTAAAACTATTGTATACAGATACTATGATGAATGATTATAAATTTATGGTTAAGAATAATAATGATGCATTCTATGATCTATTTAACTACATCATTAATACTAATTCTTACTATAATTATAGAAATAGTGGTATTACCAACTTACATGCATCAATTCTAGAAAATTCAACATTAGAACAAGTATATACTATCGTTTTAACAATTGTTTTAGTACCAGTAATTATTCTATTACTAGGATATATAATCATTAAAAAGAAAAATCAAATTAAAAAAGTAAAAGCTAGTGATAGACATAAATACACAGATATGTTAACATCACTAAAAAATAGAAATTACCTAAACGCTAAAATGCCTGAATGGGAAGAGTCTAAAGTATTCCCTCAAGCAATTGTTATGGTTGATTTAAATAATGTTAAATATATTAATGATAATTATGGTCACGAAGAAGGAGACGACCTAATTATTAAAGCAGCTGGTGTATTAGTAAATACCCAACTTGAAAATAGTGAAATTATTCGTACAGATGGTAATGAATTCTTAATTTATTTAGTGGGATATAGTGAAAGACAAGTATCTACCTATGTTAAAAAACTAAGTAAGGAAATGAAAAACTTACCTCATGAATTTGGAGCAGCTATTGGATATAGTATGATTACAGATGAAATCAAAACACTAGATGATGCAATAAATGAAGCAACACTAGAAATGATTACAGCTAAAGAAGAAATGAAGTAAAAGGGATGATAAAAATGGAGCGAGTTACAGGATTTTTTAAAAAAGTCATTTCAATAATTACGAGACCTGAAATGAGAATCCTTCCTGGACAACTCGCTTTTTTCTTTGTCTTATCAATTATTCCTTTAATAGCTTTAATTGGAGCAATAGCTTCACGTATTTCTATACCTACTGAAGCCTTAGAGCAATATTTATTATCTGCTTTACCAGGAACAGTTGCCGATTTATTTGCCAATGCTATTACAAGAGATAGTATGAATTTTAATATTTTAATATTTTTCTTTTCAGCTTTCCTTTTAGCTTCAAATGGTACACACTCGATGATTATTACTTCAAATGAGATATATAAAATAAAATCTGATGACATGATAAAAAGAAGACTAAAAGCAATTGGAATGACCTTTATTTTAGTAGGAATATTCTTATTCTTAATTTTAGTACCCGTATGTGGAGATACAATATTTGATATAATTAAAGAAACATCAACAAATGAAGGCGTAATAAACTTTATTTATGGAATTTATCAAATAGTTAAATACCCAATTACATTAATAGTAATTTACTTAAATATTAAACTATTATATATTCTAGCTCCAGATAAGAAAATAAGAAGTAAAACAACAACAAAAGGAGCACTATTCACAACAATAAGTTGGATACTAGCAACAGAAATATATACTTTCTATATTGGAACATTCTCAAAATATGATGTTTTTTATGGAAGTATTTCTAATATTGTCATTCTCTTATTATGGATTTATATCTTATCTTATATATTTGTGTTAGGAATGGCTATAAATGCTGGAAATACTACTGAAAATGATATAGAAAGAACAGGTATGTTACTAACTAAAACTAGTCGTATTGAATTAGAAGATTTAAAAAAAGAACTACATAAATAATGTGGTTTTTTTCTTGAAAATAAAAGTCAAGGAATTGAAAAAGGTATATAATAATGCTATAATAGTATAAGCAAAGTTGAAGAGATTGAGAATAAAAGCGAGGTTTCTTATGAAGAATATAAAAAATAGTATTAATAGATTTTTAAAATCTTTAAAAAAGAATTTAAAAAAAGTAAAAGAAGAACATTTAATTCGTGATTACATGAAAAATAATGTTTTATTTTTAGTGTTTGTAATTACGACAGTTGTAAACTCTACAATGTTAAGATTTTTCTGTATCAATTCAACAGATAACTATCTAGCAATAGCTCCTATTATTGCCGATCTTGCATTAGTAACAATAATAGGGGGATTAGGTTATTTACTAAAACCTAAAAATAGATTTGCTTATTATTTAACATTTAGTATCATTTTAACAGCTATATGTATTATAAATTCAATCTATTATACATATTACACATCGTTTGCATCTGTTTCAATGTTATCACTAACACAATATGTGGGAGATGTAGGAGATGCTGTTGTAGAACAAGTAATACAATTTAGAGACTTTCTATATTTATTAAGTCCAATTCTATTAATAGTAATTAATTATCGATTAAAAAAGAAAAATATTCATAAAAAGATAGAAGTAAAATCTGATAGAAAAAGAAAAACAATTAAAACAGTTGCTGTTGGGGTAGTATTCGCAATTATCTTTGTTTTAACATTAACACCAACTGATATGTCTCGTTTAGTAAAACAATGGAATCGTGAATATATTGTTATGAAATATGGTATTTATATATATCAAGCAAATGACTTAGTTGCTTCAATCCAACCAAAGATTAATTCTTTATTTGGATATGACCAAGCTAAGAAAAATTTTAAAGATTATTTTAAAACTGTAGAAAAGCATGAAGATAATGAATATACTAATATATTTGAAGGTAAAAATGTCATTACTATTCATGGTGAAAGTTTACAAACAAACTTGATGAGTTTAGAATTTAATGGTCAAGAAGTAACACCAAATTTAAATAAATTAGCTGACGAAGGAATGTTCTTCTCAAACTTCTATTCACCTGTAAGCGTTGGAACTAGTAGTGATGCTGAATTAATGTTCAACACATCTTTATTACCAACTAAGAGTGGAACAGCTTTTGTATCATATTCTAATAGAACATATTATGGTATACCAAAATTACTTGCTGACAAAGGTTATTATACATTTAGTATGCATGGAAATAATGCTGACTTCTGGAATAGACGTAATATGCACGAAAGTCTAGGGTATGATAGATTCTATAATAAAGTAGATTATAATGTAACTGAAGAAAATACAATTGGTCTAGGAATAAGTGATAAAGCTTTCTTTGAACAATCAGTAAATAAACTTGTAAAAATTAATAAAAAACATGATAAATGGTATGGAATGCTAATGATGTTATCAAACCATACACCATTTGCTGAAACAGATAAGTATGGAGAATTTCCAGTTGATATGAAAGAAACAGTAACTAATCCAGATGGTTCAACTGAAGAAGTATCTCATCCATATATGGAAGGAACTAAATTAGGAAATTACTTTAAATCAGCTCATTATGCCGATTCAGCAATTGGAGAACTAATTAATAGATTAGATGAAGAAGGACTATTAGACAATACTATTATTGTTATTTATGGAGACCATGATGCAAAACTTCCAAGAGCAGACTACAATCGTTTATATAATTATGATAAAGAAACAGACTCTATATTAGATGAAAAAGATCCAAATTACAAAGAATATGATTCATATCAATATGAACTAGGTAGAAAAGTTCCTCTAATTATCTGGAGTAAAGATATGAAAGGAACTAAACTAAATAAAGAATACAAAAATGTTATGAGTATGTATGATGTAGAACCAACATTAGGAAATATGTTAGGATTTGAAAATGAATATGCTTTAGGTCATGATATCTTTGATATAAAAGATCAAAACATCGTCGTATTCCCTAATGGAAATTGGTTAACAAACGATATTTACTATAATAGTCAAAAAGAAGAATATTTATCTTTAACTGAAAAACCAGTTACTGAAGAAGAAATAAAGAAAAATAATGAATATGCTAGTAAACTATTAGATGTTTCTAATGACATAATTGTCTTTGATTTATTAAAGAAAGATCAAACTGATGAAAATAGAGTAATAGAAAATCAAGAGAAAGGGGCATAACTATGAAGTTAAAAAAGAAACCAAAAAGAATTTTAATTGGTATATTAGTTGTTGTTGCTGTCGCAGCCATAGCTTATGTAGCGATAAATACCTTTGGAGGAAAAGAAGTAAAAGAAGCTAAAGTATTAAAAACTATTAAAAAATACGGATACACTCTAAAA
>CALVJZ010000003.1 GCA_944332465.1 uncultured Bacilli bacterium
TATTTATTGGTCTTGGTATTTTAGCTTTTATATTGATTGTTGTTGCGGTTATTGCTACTTTTTCTTTTGCTGCTCCTTTAGATAATGATGTTAAGGTTGAAGAGAATAGTGAGTTAACTTATTATATTGATATTATTTATGATGGTAAGGATGGTAGTGCTGTTACTTCTAGTGATAATGCTACTGCTCAGGTATATAGTGATTATATTTATGTTGAAGATAAGATACCTGATGGTTTAACTTTTAAAGGGTTTGTAGAAACAGAAGATGGTACTATTGGTGCTGTTAAGCGTAGTGATAATAGTTTTTGTGCAGGTTATGTTGTTGATGGTGTAGATGGACTTAAATATGATGCAGATACACGTATGGTTACTTTTAAAGTTAAGAATTTACAAGCTGGTTGTAAGATAACAGTTGGTATTATTACACAGACTCCTACTTTACCTAGTGGTGTTAATAGAATGGATTTTTATAATACAGCATTTGGACGTGAGGGTAATCAATCAGCTACTTCAAATACTGTTCATGCTTTTATTGGCCGTGATAGTGTAACTACTTATAATGTTACTTATCAATATACAGGTGATGTTCCTGATAATGCACCAAGTCTTCCACCTGTTTCAAGTTATGCTGCTGGAACAACAGTTGGTATTGCCCAAGATATTAATTTAGATGGTTATCAATTTAGTGGTTGGAAATTAGAGGGCGTAACATCTGTTGATGGTAAATCATTTGTGATGCCAGCTAAGAATGTTGTTTTAACTGGTAGTTTTACGAAGAAAGAACAAAAAGTAGAAGAGGTTAAATATACTATTTCTGGTGTTGCACCTGATGGCTATCTTCCTCCGCTTGATAAGAGTTATCCTGTAGGTAGTGATGTTAAACTTGATTCTTTAAAACCAGGTGATGTAATTAATGGTTATCGTTTCTTAGGATGGAAAACTGATGATGTAGAACTTCCTCCACTTACAACAGAAGAGTCAACTATATTTACGATGCCAGATAATCCCGTTACTTTAGTTGGTCAATTTGAAAGAATTAGTTATAAAGTTACTTATAAATTTCAAGGTTCAGTTATTCCACCAAATGCAGATAGTTTGTTACCAAGTGAAGAAAGTTATTATCCAGGTGATAAAGTAATAACAGCACCTTTCCCTGAGACTTCAGGATATCGTTTCTTAGGGTGGTATCAAGCAGATGAATTTATAATGCCTGAAGAAGATGTTGTTATTTATGGGGAATGGATGGTTGAAACTGGGGTTTTTGCTCCAAGTATAAGTAAAGATATTGTTGATAAACAGACTTCTTATCAGTCTGGTGATATAGTTAAGTTTAATATCGTCGTTACAAATAATGAAAATTATGAAATAACTGATGTTATGTTAGAAGAACAATTAGATGGTGCTAAGTTTGTAAGTGGTACTGGTTATGAAGTTAAAAATGATTCTTATGTTTTTATACCTAGTATAGGACCTAAAGGAAGTATTAGTGTTTCTGCACAATATGTTGCTGGTGATGATGTTGTTAAGACATATAAAAACGTTGTTTCATTAACTGGTGCTCTTGCAGAGGGTAATTATATTTTAGATACTAGTAAAACTTATAAAGCTGAAATAGAGTTTTTAGTTAGTAATATATCTTTAGATATTAATAAAGTTAATGAAGATGGAGAAAAATTAAGTAATTCAGAGTTTACTTTATATCGTAATTCTAGTTTAACTAGTGTTGTTTCTAAAGGACTTAGTTTTAAAGGTTTATCTCCTGGTACAACATATTATTTAAAAGAAACTAAAGCACCAAGTGGTTACCAATTATTAGGTAAGACTTTAGAAGTTAAAGTAGATAGTAGTGGTAAAATAACTATTCCAAATTATGAAGTTACTTCTCAAAGTGGAAAACATCAAGTTACAATTGTTAATCAAGAAATTAATGTATTACCAAATACTGGTGGAGTAGGAATTGTTCCATTTATAGTAGTTGGATTAGTTCTTATTATATTTGGTATAGGTTTTGTTATAGCGATGTTTAGAAAGAGAGGTGATAAACATGAAAAGAGTCGTAAGTAGTTTATTTGTTCTATTTTGTATTTTATGTTTAGTACCTTTCTCAGTTTCTGCTGATGTGATAGATAATACACATACATCTAGTATGAATATTAGTTATAAGTATGGTGATATTTCTATTAGTAATACGCAAGTATCATTATATTATTTAGGTGGATATGATGAGAGTGGTAATTTACAATTTACAGAAGAATATGCACCTGTTAGTTTTAATCCTTTAGAATTAGATACTATGGGATTAGAAGTTCAAGCTAAAAAAGTAGAAGATTTTATTACTACTTCTAAGTGTATTCCTAGTTATGATGAAAATACTAATGAATCTGGTGAGATTAATTTTAGTAATTTAGTACCAGGAATTTACTTTGTTAGTTATGATGTTAAAGAGATAGATGGTTATTCTTATTATGCAGCTCCTGTTTTAGTAAGCATTCCTGTTTTACAAGATGATTTATATCAATATGATATTAATATGAATGTAAAGACAGAGCGTGAACAAATTATTTTGGATAATACTCCTAATGGAGAAGATATAAATGTGCCTAATACAATTGATAATGTTTTATATTATGGGGTATTATTAGTAATTTCTGTATTAGTCATTTTTGGAATAATGACTTATTTGATAAAAATTAAAGAAGTGAAAGGTGAGAAAAATGATAAAAAGTAAAAAGATTTTAATTTTTGTTGTCTCTGTATTTATGTTCTTTGGTCTTTTAAATGTTAGTGCTATTACAACTGGTAGTACTACAGGAACTATTGATACAGGAAGTAAAATTGTTACAGACCAAGCGTCTCTTATTGTAAGAGGTGTTGAAAATGGTGATCGTTTTAATGCTTATAAAGTATTAGATACATATTATAATGCTACTACAAATACTATTAGTTATCAGTTTACAAATGATTTTCAAAAGTTTTTAAGTAGTAGTGATACTTATAGAGATTTAACTGTTGATAATTTATATAAGTATACAAGTGGTAATATTTCTAGTGGAAGTACTTTATCAACTTCAGATATTGATAAATTAGCTAGTGCTTATGCTGGATATGTTCGTAAGAATAGTGTAAATGGTACAGCAATGAATGTAAGTGCTAATACAGCTAGTGCTCAACTTCAAGCTGGTTCTTATTTAGTATTACCTACACAAACAATGAAAGTTTATGCTGTTATGTTTGGTAACTTAGATTTTACAGCAAATGGTGATAGTTGGACAATTAATAATGAAACAATTACAGCTAAAGTAAGTAATGCTGGTGTTAGTAAATCAGTTGGTGAAGAGAATATGGATAATGGTTCATATTCAATTGGAGATGATATTCCATTTATTGTTAAAGCAACTGTTCCACAATATCCAACAAATGCAACTAATAAGACTTATGTAATTAAAGATACTGTTACAGCTGGTCTTACATTTAATGGGGTACAATCTGTTATTATTCATGATGGTGATGAAACTTTAGTAACTGCTAGTAATGGTAATGTTACAAATAGTTCAGATGAACAAGTAGCAACTATTAAGATTAGTGGACAAACATTAACTATTACATTTAATGTAGATTATGTTAATAGTACAGCTTTAACTATTAATTATTCTGCTAAGTTAAATAATAATGCTGGTCTTGGAGCAACAGGTGGAAATAAAAATAGTGTTAGTTTAACTTATTCAAATGATCCATATGGTACAGGTAGTTATACAACTATACCAGCTGATGGAGATAGTGAAGTAGATATTTATGTTTATGGATTAGAAATCTATAAATATGGTGAAAGTGATGATAGTGTTAATGTTGCGTTACAAAATGCAGAATTTACTATTTATAAAGATAGTAGTTTAAATAATAAAATTGCAACAGTAACTACTAATGCTAAAGGTATTGCTCAATACAAAGGTTTAGGTGCAGGAACTTATTATGTAAAAGAAACTAAAGCTCCTACTGGTTATGTATTAGATAGTAGTATTCATGAAATTGAAATTGGTCCTAGTGGTACATTAGAGGCTGCTGATACTGAAGGTTATTATCGTTTAGAAGTTAGTAACCAAAAAGCGGGACTTTTACCTGTTACAGGTAGTGTTGGAACTATTTTATTTGTAGTTTTAGGTCTTGCAATTATTGGTATAGCTGTATATTTCTTTGGATTTTACAAAAAGAATAAAAAACAAGGTGAACAAGCTATATAATTTATGAAGAATGCGATAAAAGAAAATAAGTTAGTTATTTTTCTATTTATCCCTATGATTTTATTAGGATTAGGATTACTCCTATATCCTTTTATAAGTAATCGAATTAGTGTTGGACATTATCAGAAGGTTATTCAAACTTATGATAAAAAAGTAAGTGAAGAAACAAGGGATGCTAATAATAAACTGCTTATGGATGCCAGAGAATATAATAGAAGTTTATCGTTTGGTGAAGTAGTTGATGTTTTTCAAAATCCTGAAGTTAAAAATTCTGATAGATATTTGTCTATTTTAAATATTAATGATAATGGAATGATGGGATACATCTCAATACCTAAGATAGATGTAAGAATACCAATTTATCATGGTACAACGTCAGATGTATTGCAAAAAGGGGTTGGACATTTAGAAGGTAGTTCTTTTCCAGTAGGTGGAGAAAGTACGCATGCGATTTTATCTGCTCATAGAGGACTACCTTCATCTAAATTATTTACTGATTTAGATCAATTGAAAAAAGGGGATATTTTCTATATATATATTCTCAATCAGGTCCTTGCCTATCAAGTAGATCAAGTATTAGTTACAGAGCCATCAGAAACAGATGCTTTAAGAATTGTTGATGGTAAAGACTATATTACTTTAGTTACTTGTACACCATATGCTATTAATACTCATAGATTACTAGTTCGTGGGGAAAGAATAGAATATAATGAACAAGTCGAAAAGGATATAGAAGTAGATTATGCTTTATCTACAGCAGATATCATTTTATATATCAGTTTAGTTATAGCATTATTACTTATTGTTGTTGCTATAATATGTTTTATTAAATCTAGAAAAAATAGACAAAATCCAAAAGATGTAGAAACTAATTCTTCAGATATTGAAGTTATATAGGAGGACGTTATGAGAAAGATTAAAAGAATTATTTTATATATTATTTTAGTCTTTTTTATAGGCGTTTTCTTTTTTTCTTTATGTCATATTATTATGTGGTATTTTGATAATAAAAAAACAGATAAAATTATTAATGAATTACAAGATATGGTGGAAGTTATTCCTCCTAAAGAGAATATTACAACAGAGATGTTAGATAGTAGTAAATATTATGATGTTTCATTATTAAGTGTTGATTTTACTAATTTATTACAAAAGAATAATGATGTTGTTGGATGGATTCAAATACCTAATACTAATGTTGATTATCCATTTGTACAAACTAAAAATAATAGTTATTATTTAACACATTCTTTTGATAAGAAATATAATGATGCAGGATGGTTGTTTTTAGATTATAGAAATCATTTAAATCCCATAGATATGAATACTATTATTTATGCACATGGTAGAGTAGATGGTACTATGTTTGGTAGTTTAAAAAATATACTTAGTGATGAGTTTCTAGATAAAGATGAGTGTTATATTAAAATGTCTACATTAAGTTATAATTATTTATTTGAAATATTTAGTGCATATCATATAAAAACAACAGATGATTATTTAGATACTAATTATAAAGATTTAAGTAAGTATCGTGATTATTTAGATAAAATTAAAAAGCGTAGTATGATAGATTTTGATAATAGTGTTTCAACTCAGAATAAAATAATTACACTATCTACTTGTTATAACAACTGGGAGAAGATGGTAGTTCATGCAAAGCTTGTTAAACAGGAAAAAAGATATTAAAGTCTTTTTTCTTTTTTTGTTTTTTGATATACTTTTTTTGTGGTGAAGTACTTATGAAATTAATAGTTAATAAAAATAGTGAGTTATTAGAATATCTATATGAACATTTAGATATGCCTAAAAAACGTGTTAAACAGTATTTAGTACATGGTGCTGTTTATGTAGAAGATGATAGAGTTACACAGTATAATTATCCTTTAATTGCAGGGATGAGAATTACTATTGATACAAATAGTCGTAATTTAGCGAAATTACCTTTTGAGGTATTGTTTGAAGATGAACATTTACTTGTTGTTAATAAACCTAGTGGACTACTTACAATTGCAACTGAGAAAGAAAAAGAAAGAACTTTATATCATATTGTTAGAGATTATGTTATTTCTAAAAATCCACATGGAAGAATATTTATTGTGCATAGATTAGATAAAGATACAAGTGGTATTGTTTTATTTGCAAAAGATGAAAGAACTAAAAATCAATTACAAGAAAATTGGAATGAGTATGTTAGTTTAAGAGAATATACAGCTGTTTGTCATGGTACTCCTAGAGAAGATAGTGGACAAATTGTTCAGTATTTAAAAGAGACTAAAACTAATTTAGTTTATGTAGCACGTGGAGAAGATGGTAAAAGAGCTATTACTAATTATAAACTATTACAAAAGAGTAATAATTATTCTATGTTAAAGATTACGATTGAAACTGGTCGTAAAAATCAAATTAGGGTTGCTTTAGCAAGTAAAAAGATGCCTATTGTAGGTGATAAAAAGTATGGAATTAGGGATAAAGCAAATCGTTTGTTTTTACATGCTAATCGTTTAAAGATTTATTATCCTGTAATTAAGAAAGATATTTTATTTGAAACAAGTATTCCTAATGAGTTTAAAAAGTTAATTAGTAATGATAAGTAGGTGATATTATGGATTATAGTAAAAGAGTTGAAATAGAAAGATTAAGAGCACTTCGTAGCGCTTTAACTACTTTTAGTGGAGGTAGTTTTATTTTAGCTTGTGCTTCTTGTATTTTTCCTGATTCTCTTTCTGTTAGTCCTGAATTATCTACTTTTTTATTTGGAATTGTAGGACTTGCAAGTTATTGTAAAAGTATAGAATGTAGTGATAGAATTTCACTTTTAGAAAGTGAAAGTTCTAAAACTATGAAAAAAGTTTTTAAACCTGGTGTTTCATTAGACAGGAATAAAAATTTGACAAATTCATAATTATATAGTAGAATCAATTTATCGTTTTTAAAACGTTGAGGAAAAGAAGTAACTATTTATTTATTCTTAAAGAGAGCTTGTGGTTGGTGGAAACAGGTAGAAGATAGTAGTGAATAACATTTCTGAGTGCTTAAAGAATTAAGTAGACTAAGCCGGTAGCAGACCGTTATATTTGCTAGATTTGATTGAATCGAAAAAGTGATTATGAAGAATTAATAACCTTTATAATAAATTGGGTGGCACCGCGGAAGACTAGTTTCGTCCCATAGTACTATTTAAGTATTATGGTACAGACTAGTCTTTTTAATTTATTATTTAAGGAGTGATATTTATGTGTGGATTTAGTGTTTATACTAAAAGAGATATTAGTAAGGAAGAGTTTAGTAAAAGTTTTAAGAAGATAGAGTATCGTGGACCAGATATGAGTCGTATAGAAGAGTATGATTATGGTATATTTGGTTTTCATCGTTTGTCTATTATGGGACCTAGTGAAAGTGGTATGCAACCTATGCATTATCATGATAATGTTTTAGTTTGTAATGGTGAAATTTATGGTTTTCATAAAATTAAAGAAGAATTAATAGCAGATGGTGTAGAGTTTAAGAGTGAAAGTGATTGTGAAGTTTTACTTCCTATGTATGAAAAGTATGGTTTAGATATGTTTCGTATGTTAGATAGTGAGTTTGCTTGTTGTTTCTATGATGCAAAGAAAAAAGATTTTATTGCAGCAAGAGATCCAATTGGAATAAGAGCAATGTTTTATGGGTATTCTAAAGTAAGTCATTCTATTATGTTTGCTAGTGAAGCTAAAGCCTTAGTTGATCTTTGTGATGAGGTATTTCCTTTTCCTCCAGGATATTATTATGCTGATGGTAAGTTTACACAGTATTGTGATATGACTAAGGTTGATAAGTTTGTAAGTGGTGATTTAGAAAAGATTTATCCGGAGATTAATAAAAGATTAGTAGAAGGAATTAAGAAAAGATTAGATTCTGATATGCCAGTAGGATTTTTACTTAGTGGGGGACTTGATTCAAGTTTAGTTTGTAGTGTAGCTGCAAAAATTTCTGATAAACCAATTCGTACTTTTGCAATTGGTATGGATATTGATGCAATTGATTTAAAATATGCAAAACAAGTAGCAGATTATATTGGTAGCAATCATACAGAAGTTATTATTAGCCGTGATGATGTAATTGAAGCATTACGTGATGTTATTTATCGTTTAGAAACCTGGGATATAACAACAATTCGTGCTAGTATTGGAATGTATTTACTTTCTAAATGGATAAGAGAAAATACAGATATACGTGTTCTTTTAACAGGGGAAGTTAGTGATGAGTTATTTGGATATAAATATACAGATTTTGCACCTAGTGCTGAAGAGTTTCAAAAAGAAAGTGAAAAAAGAATTCGTGAACTTTATATGTATGATGTTTTACGTGCTGATAGATGTATTTCAAGTTGTAGTTTAGAAGCTCGTGTACCATTTGCAGATTTAGATTTTGTGTCTTATGTTATGAGTATTGATCCTAAGTTAAAGATGAATAGTTATGGACAAGGTAAATATTTACTTCGTAAGTCTTTTGAAGGTGGTTATTTACCGGATAGTATTTTGTATAGAGAAAAAGCTGCTTTTAGTGATGCAGTTGGACATTCTTTAGTGGATGATTTAAAAGAATATGCTGAGAGTTTATATAGTGATGAAGACTATAAAGAAAGAATAAAAAAATATACAACACATACACCATTTACAAAAGAATCATTATTATATCGTGAGATATTTGAAGAATTTTATCCAGGACATAGTGACTTTATTGTTGATTACTGGATGCCAAATAAAAATTGGGAAGGTTGTCAAGTAGATGATCCAAGTGCGAGAGTGTTATCTAACTATGGTGCTAGTGGAGAATAGGTGTTATACTAAGTGAGGAGGAATAATTATGGTAATTGATGCGAAAGAGTTATATGAAAAAATAGAAGAATTTATGGATAAAGATGTTACAATTCAAGGATGGATTCGTAATCATCGTAAACAAAAAGAATTTGGGTTTATTGATTTTTCTGATGGAACTTGTTTTAATCATATTCAAGTTGTCTATGATGATAAGTTAGAGGACTTTGATGATATTCAAAAATATCATGTTGGTAGTGCAATTGAAGTTTTAGGTAAAGTAGTAGAATCACCTAAAGAGGGACAAGCTTTTGAAATTCAAGCTAAGAAAGTTATATTACTTGGTGACTGTCCAGAAGATTATCCAATTCAACCTAAAAAACATTCACGTGAGTTTTTAAGAGAACAAGCATATCTTAGACCTAGAACAAACTTATTCCAAGCTGTATTTCGTGTTAGAAGTGTAGCAGCTTATGCAATTCATAGATATTTTCAAGAACATGGTTATGTATATTTTCATGCTCCACTTATTACAGCAAGTGACTGTGAAGGAGCAGGGGAGATGTTTCATGTTACTTGTATGGATTTAGAGAGTGTTCCTAAAGTAGATGGTAAAGTTGATTATAGTAAAGATATGTTTCAAAAGCCTGCTTCATTAACTGTTTCTGGACAACTTGAAGCAGAAACTTTTGCTTTAGCATATAAGAAGACTTATACATTTGGACCTACTTTTAGAGCAGAAAATTCAAATACTAAAGTTCATGCTAATGAGTTTTGGATGATTGAACCAGAGATTGCTTTTTGTGATTTAAAACAAGATATGGATATTATGGAAGAGATGTTAAAGTATGTAGTTGGTTATGTACTTGATCATTGTAAAGATGAAATGAGTTTCTTAGATAAATTTGTGGAAAAAGGATTAATTGAAAAACTTACAAAGTTAGTTAATTCTAAATTTACACGTGTTACACATAGAGAAGTTATTGATATTTTACAAAAAGCAGATGTTAAATGGGAATTTGAACCTAAACAGGGTGAAGATATTGCGAAAGAACATGAAAAATATATTACAGAATATTTTAATGGACCAGTATTTATTACAAATTGGCCAAAAGATATTAAAGCATTCTATATGAAATTAAATGAAGATGGTGAAACTGTTGCGGCAGTTGATCTTGAAGTACCAGGTGCTGGAGAAATCATGGGAGGAAGCCAAAGAGAAGAAGATTATGATAAACTTGTGTCTCGTATGAGGGAGTTAGATATGGATATGAGTGAGTTAGATTGGTATATTAATCTTCGTAGGTTTGGTGGATGTGTTCATTCAGGATTTGGTATGGGATTTGAACGTTTACTAATCTATTTAACAGGTGTTGAAAACATTCGTGATGTTATTCCATATCCTAGAACACCAGGTAATTGTGACTTTTAAGTTTACAGTGGTTTACTGTAAACTTTTTTTGTTTTTGTCTTCTTTTTTATTTGGTGTGGTATACTACTTGTGCAAAAGAGGTATTATATGGAGAAGTTATATAATTATATTTTACAAAAAGAAAGTGATATTGGATTACTTAGAGAAAGTAATGAGGACTCTGTTTTAGCTTTAGTTCATCCCGAAGATGATTCTCTTAAGATATTAGCCGTTGCGGATGGAATGGGTGGAAAAGAGTATGGTGATGTTTGTAGTAATTATGTTACTAGAAAGTTTGGGGAATGGTTTTTGGGAAAAAATAAAGGTTTTTTTTCAAATCCTTTAAAAATACGTGATGAATTATTAAAATTAACTTATGAATGTAATGATTATTTTATTTCTTTCTTTGGTAAAAATATAGTTGGTACAACTCTTACTTTAGCAATTATTTTAAATAAAGAAACAATTATTTTACACTTAGGTGATTCTAGATGTTATTTTTATAAAGATAATATTTTAACACAAGTAACAGAAGATGATAGTGATGTTTGGTTATATCATAAGTTTCAAGGTATAAAAAAAGAATGGTTAAGATATTTTTCATCTAGTAATATTATTAATAATTGTATTGGAATATCAAAAGATAGTTGTAAACCACATATTTATATTTATTCTAACGATGAATATAATACTCTTTTATTAACAACTGATGGTGTTACAGATTTAGTAATGGATAATAAAATTCGTAGTATTTTAGGACAAGATATAAAAAGAGCTTCTAAAGTGTTAATAAATGAAGCTGTTAATGTTGATCAACATTTATTTATTCCAAGTGAATTAAAAAATTATTCATATGATTATTATTTAGTGCCTGTACGTGGTAGAGATAATGCTAGTGTTGTGCTTTTTTCAAAATTTTAGTATAAAACTTTTTTCTTTGTTCATTCTATTAGTGGAGGGATAAAAATGAAAAAAGTTATGAAGATATTTCTTGTAGTTATATTTTCTTTATTTATTGTAGGGTGTGGTAATACAATGTCAACACCAACAAATAAAGTAGAAGAGTTTTTAGGTAAATATCAAAATATGGATGATGATGTTACTATACAACTTGATGAAGTATTAGATTCTGAAGATATGAGTAGTGAGCAGAAAGAAAAGTATCGTTCTATTTTAGAAAAACAATATCAAAACTTATCTTATAAAATTAAAAATGAAGAAATTAATGGAGATAATGCAACTGTCGATGTAGAAATTAAAGTATTGGATTATGCAACTACAATAAATGATGCGAAAAAGTATTATGAAGAACATAAAGAAGAAATTGATAAAAAATATAATGAAGAACATAAAGATAATGTAGTGGAAGATGCAGTAGAAGGAGTAGAAGAAGCGTTAGAGAAAAGTGCTGCATATATTGATTATAAGTTGAAAGAGTTAGAGAATGTTACTGATACAATTAGTTATGATATTACTTTTTATTTAAGTAAAGAAAATGGTAAGTGGAAAATACAAGATTTATCTGATGTTGATTTAAAAAAAATTCATGGTTTATATGAAGGATAGAGCAATCTATCTTTTTTGTTTTTCTTGCTTTTTTATCTTTTATTTTGTTTTTAATTTTGTTATACTTATAAAAGAATAGAGGGTGTTTCTGTGATAGGAAGAATTGTAGAAATTGTTGATAATAGCGTTACTATAAAATTAGAGATTAATATTAGTGAGCAACCCAATTTAGTTAATTTACATGTTGTTTTTGATGACGGTAGTGGTAGAAGTGTTGTTGCAGAAGTAGCGAATGTTAATCAAGAGAAGATGCTTGCTAATATAGTTGGTGAAATTGAAAATGGTGTTTTTACACCTGGATCTAGTGTAAAGCCTTCTTTTAAGTCACAAGTAAGATTAATAAAAGCAGAGGAGTTAGCACTTCTTTTTGGGAATTCTGAAACAGAGTTTGGTTATACTAATTTTGGTACTAGTAATGTTTATCGTGGATATAAAATTAATGTGCCAGTTAATGAGTTTTTTAATTCACATTTTGCAATACTTGGTAACTCTGGTGCTGGTAAAAGTTGTACGGTTGCGTCTATTGTGCAAAAATTATTTTTAAGTAGTCCTAAAGCACCAATTAATTCAGCAATATTTTTCTTTGATGCATATGGTGAGTATACTAATGCCTTTGGAGCTATTCACGAGAAAAATCCAATGTTACATTATAAATCATATACAACTAATGTTATTGATCCTGATACAGAAATATTACGTATTCCAGCATGGCTACTTGATGTTGATGATTTAGCTTTATTACTTGATGCGACAACACCAGCTCAACTTCCTATTTTGGAAAAGACATTAAAGCTAGTACCAATTTTAACAGGTAATTCAGGAGTCGTAATTAAGCGTAAAAATGATATTATTGCAAGAGCATTACAAGATATTTTACTTAGTGGTAATGAATCAACAAAGATTCGTGACCAAGTTGTAGCTGTTTTAACGAAGTTTAATACACCAGAGTTAAACTTGGAAAGTCAAATAGCACAACCTGGATATGTTCGTACTTTAAAACAATGTTTATATGTAGATAAAACTGGTAAAATGCAAGAGATGGAACTTGTTGTTGAGTTTATTAGAGGATATATTAGTGATGTTCAAGAAGAGATTAATGAAGCAGATTTAAATTATTTTTATTCACTTACTGATTTGGAAGAAGCTATGGAATTTGCAATGATTAGTGAAGGTATTTTAAAAAGTGATAAAGTTTTTGATGTAGCAAATATTATGAATGTTAGACTTCATTCTTTAGCAACAGGTGATCATAAAGCTTATTTTGAATATCCTAGATATGTTAATAAAGATCAGTATATTGATAGTTTGATGTTAGATCCAACATCTAATACAAGAGCTCAAATTATTAATTTTAATATTAATTATATTGATGATAGATTAGCAAAAGTATTTACAAAGATTTTATCGCGTATGTTATTTAATAAAGCTAGTAATTTTAAACCACGTGGGTCAATGGCTTTTAATATAATTATTGAGGAAGCACATCGTTATGTTCAACATGATAGTGATGTTAGTCTACTTGGATATAATATATTTGAACGTATTGCGAAAGAAGGTCGTAAGTATGGACTTTTCTTAGGACTTATTACACAACGTCCTAGTGAGTTATCTGATACTTGTGTATCACAGTGTATGAATTTTGTAATATTAAGAACACTTCATCCAACGGATTTACAATATATTCGTGAAATGGTACCTAATGTTTCTTCAGAGTTAGTATTACAGCTTAAAAACTTAAAACCAGGTAATT
This sequence comes from uncultured Bacilli bacterium, assembly GCA_944332465.1. Taxonomy (GTDB): domain Bacteria; phylum Bacillota_I; class Bacilli_A; order RF39; family UBA660; genus Faecimonas. The sequence goes on from CALVJZ010000003.1 coordinate 13,767, forward strand.
GTATTGCCTTTGGTAGTGCTTTTCAAGTACCAACTTCTATGTATGTGGATTTACCTAATCCAAGACCGCTTTCTAATAATGTTGATTTAAATGATGTTTGGTATAGACAAAGTAATCCTGATACTTTAATTAATGCTAGTTCTAGTAATTATACACAAATGCCTGAAGTTAGAACTGTTGATTTTAATCCTAATAATAATGGTATGGTTGTTCCACAACAAGTTGTTAGTGTAGCAGCAAATCCTACTGTTAGTGCAGGTGGAAGTCTAGCAATGGGACAAAGTGTTCCAACTCAGAATAGATTTATACAAAATATTCCTAATCAATAAGATTTAGGACTTTTCCTTTTATGAAAACTGTGTTAAAATATTATTTAGTTAAGATAGAAAATGGAGGATGACATATGGCTTTTGATAAATTAAAAGAATTAATCGGTGGCGGAGAAGTAGAAGAAGAAGGAACAGATGAAGAGTTTTATACAACTTCTCGTGAAGAATATCATGAAGAAAATGGTGTTGCGGGTAGTAAGATGATGTTATTAGAACCTCGTGCTTATTCAGAAAGTCAACAAATTGCAGATTATTTAAAAAGTCGTTCAGCTGTTGTTGTTAATTTAAAAAGAGTTACACCAGATCAAGCAAAAAGAATTGTAGATTTTTTAAGTGGTACTATTTATGCAATTGGTGGGGATTTACAAAAACTAGGCGGAGGAATATTCTTATGTACACCTAATAATGTAAATGTTGAAGGTAAGATTAGCGAGGATAATGCTAATACTACTAAGAGAGAAAAAAGTACAAGTAAAAAAGATAAAGATGATGATTTCGATTTTTAGTTAATTTTATGAGGTGATTATATGGAAAAATTTAGTTATGAAGCTAATGGATATAATCGCCAGGAAGTGAATCAGTTTGTTAGTGATGTTATTCGTCAGACAGAGGGTATTATTAAAAAGTGTCAAGCACAGGGTGATGCTTTAGAAAAGTTAAAAGCAGAACTTGAACATTATAAGGGATTAGAAAATACATTACAGACGGCAATTCTTAAAGCTGAGGAAACGGGCGATAATATTAAGAGAATGGCAAGAGAAGAACGTGAATTAATCGTTCGTGATGCTAAGAATAATGCTAGTCGTATTGTTAATGAGGCATTACTAAAAGCTGAAAGAATTGAAAATCAAAGAGAAACTTTAGAAAAGAATATGAAAATATTTAAACGTAAATTAAAAGTCATTATGGAGCAACAAATGGCTGTAGTTGATGAGATAGAACTTTTAGAATTAGATCCTAAATAGGATCTTTTTTATTGCAATTTTTTAAGTTTTGTAGTATAATATGTTTTACTTTTTAGGGGGATATTATGAGTTGTGATACATATTATTTAGAGGATGGTAGTAGTTTTAAGAAAAGTGACTTGGTATATCTTGGAGAAGGAGCTAATGCACGTGTATGGAAATGTGGAAATAGTGCTTTTAAGGAATTTATACCTAGTCATATAGGTTCTGGTATTGATAAAAGACTAGGTGATATTTTTTCGGAGATTAATTTTTCTAATTTACCAAATTTTTATTCTTTTGTAAGATGGAGTAAAAGCGGAGATGTTCCATATATTGGTTATATGATGGAATATTTTGAAGAAGATAAAAAAGCAAGTATTTTAGATTTACCTATTTCTACCATTGTTTCTTCTTTTAGAGATTTAGAAAGAGATATTGAAGCTATTTCTGACTTTAATATTTTAATGAATGATGTAACGATTTATAATACAATGATTACAAGTGATGGTAAAATTCATACTTTTGATTATGATATGTTTTATATTGATGAGCATCATAGAGATGTTTTAAGAAAAAATAAACTTATGGAGTTAAGACTTTTGAAAGGGTTATTTGAATATTATACTTTTCACGATGCTGATTTAGATATAGAAGAAAAACTTAATTGTGGAGCTCTTTATAGAAATATATTTTCTTTAAGAAATACTTATGGTTTTGATGTTAGTGGTGTTGTTTTAGATTTATTTGATAAAGATAGAACACCGCGTGAAGGTGTAAAGAGGTTGGTGTATGAAAGATTTAGTTGATAAAGATGGTAAGGTTTATGAAAGGGATAATTTAATTTTATTAGGGGGAGGAAGTAATTCTTATACCTTTTCCTATGATGATGGGGATATGAAAAAAGTAATTAAACTTTTTAAGAAGGAATGTTTAGATTTTGCTTTAAATCCCTATGTTGCGGGAATTATTAAATTATTACCACTAAAAAGTTATCCTAATTTTTATTCTATTTTAGAACAAGATGGAGAGTATTTAGGATATGTTATGGAATATTTTGAAAGATGTGATAATCTTTTACTAGATATGACAAAAGATAGTCTTATTACTTCATTTCAAGCAATGGAAGAAGATGTTAGTAGTTTTTCTAGAGGTCATTTATTAATGAGTGATGTAAGAAGTTATAATTTATTATTTAGTAGTGATGGTTTAGCTCATTTAGTTGATTATGATATGTTTCAACTACATTTAAGAGCAAATCCAGATTCTTTGAAATTATATAATAGTGATACACTTAGTTCTTTTGTAAGAAGTGCCTTTGGAAAAGAAGTTTCAGATGAAATAACGTTTACGGATGATGAAAGGACTCAAATATATGGTATTTTAGATGAAATTTTTCCAGTATATATTCCTTTTTTACCTAGTGAAAGTATTGCTGATATGTTAGAAGATGGTGAAACTCCTAGACAATTTTTTAAGAAAAGGGTGAAATAATTTATGGATCGTTATGTAGATAGTAATGGTCAAATTTATGGAGAAGATAATTTAAGTTATCTTGGACAAGGATATAATAGTAAAGTTTATAAAAATAGTAGTTATGATAGAGATGTTGCGGTAAAAATATTTAGAGATTCTTCTAGTATATTTTCTTTATCTGAAGAGACAGCTAGTATTATTTCTGATTTAAGACTTTATAGTTTTCCTACATTTTATTCAACTTTAAAAAAATGTAGTGATGGTAAACATTCAGGATATGTAATGCAATTTTTTTCTGTAGATGAGGATAGTAGGGTTATTGATATGGATTCTCATCAATTACTTGCATCAATAGAAGATATAGAACATGATATAAAAGAGTTTTCTAGTCATGATATTTTTATGGAAGATGTTAAAAAAGATAATTTTGTTTTGACAAGGGATGGAAGACTACATTTAATTGATTATGATATGTTTAGTCATTATCCTGGTTTTTCTGTTGAAGAGGTAGAAGATAGAAATAGAAGAAGAATACAGGCTTTATTTTTAGATTATTTTCATGGTGAAGTATTTAATGATAGGTCTTTTACGAGTGATGAAAAAAGAGGAATTGATCAAATACTTAAATTTTATTTAGCAACAGATAGTCTTTATGAGGGATTAGAAAGTATGTTTTCTAGATATGAAAGTCCACGAGATTATTTTGAAAAAATTGGAAAAGAATTTGTCAAGAAGTAAAATATGTGTTATATTAATTGGGAAAGCATGTGCGAAAGACGGAATGTTTTGGAGTAGGTAGAGAGCTTGTGGTTGGTGAAAACAAGTTATGAAAAAACATTTGGATCACTTTCAAGTTGCGATTTATGGATAAGATAAATACGGTGACGCGTTATAGTATTAGAGATAGATTTTCTATAAATTAAGGTGGTACCACGAGCAATTCGTCCTTTGGATGTTGCTCGTTTTTTATTTATCTGGGAAAGGAGTTTATATGAATAAGTTAGAGTTTTATTTAAGATCTTTTATCAATACTGTTGGTCATGGATTAAACTTAGTTGCTAATCGTGGAAGAAGTGAAGTTATTGAAAGAGTTAGTGCTAGTAGTTTAACGCCACAACAAAAGACATTTGTAAAAAGACCAGTTAATCGTGGTAGAAAGGGGAGAAAATAAATGAAATTTCAAAAATTAGAAAAGGGAACAATTAATGAAGTTGAATCTAAATATGTAGAAGAGTGGAAAGAAAAAGATATTTTAGAAAAAACTATTAAACATCGTGAAGGTTGTCCTGATTTTGTTTTTTATGATGGACCAATTTATGCTAATGCTAAACCTGGAATTCATCATGTTTTTGCGAAAACTATTAAGGATGCTTTTTGTAAATATAAGACAATGTCAGGGTATCGGGTTTTAAGAAAGATTGGGCTTGATACTCACGGACTTCCTATTGAAGTAAATGTTGAGAAAAAACTTGGTTTTAAAAATAAAGGTGATATTGAAAAGCTTGGAATTGAGAAGTTTTGTGAAGAGTGTAAAATAGAGACTGATAGTAATATTGATGAAGTAAAAAAAGTAACAGATATGATGGGGCAATTTATTGATTGTGATAATCCTTATGTTACTTGTAGTAATGATTATATTGAGTCTGAATGGTGGATTGTTAATGAGTTAAATAAAAAAGGCTTAATTTATCATGGTAATAAAGTTTTACCTTATTGTCCTAGATGTGGTACAGAACTTGCATCTCATGAAGTTTCTCAAGGATATAAAGAAGTTAGTGTTAATACTGTTATCGTTCCATTTAAAGTAAAAGATAAAGATGAATATTTCTTAGTATGGACAACTACTCCTTGGACTTTGATGGCAAATGTGGCTTTATGTGTTAATCCTGATTTAGAGTATGTAAAAGTAAATTCTCGTGGTTATACATTTATTGTAGGTAAAAGTTTAGCTGATAAAGTTTTAGGTGAAGACTACGAAGTACTTGAAGTTTATAAAGGTACTGATTTAGTAGGTATAGAATATGAACAATTAATGCCTTTTGTTGAAGTAGAAGGAAAAGCATTTGTTGTTTTAGCTGATAACTATGTTACTGATAGTGATGGTACAGGTATTGTCCATATCGCTCCTGCTTATGGTGAAGATGATAATCGTGTTTGTCGTCTTAATGGTATTGGTTTTGTTAATCCAGTAGGGAAAGATGGTTGCTACACAACTGGTCCATGGAAAGGTACTTTAGTTACAGATAGTGAACTTGAAATTACTATTATTAAATGGTTAAAAGAAAATGATAAGTTGTTTAAGAAACAAAAAATGACACATGATTATCCACATTGTTGGAGATGTAAACAACCATTAATTTATTATGCAAAACCTGCTTGGTATGTTAAAAATACAGCTTATAAAAAAGAAATTATTGAAGCTAATAAAACAGTTAATTGGTATCCAAGTTATGTTGGTGAAAAGAGATTCCATAATTGGCTTGAAAATATGATTGATTGGGGAATTTCTAGAAATCGTTACTGGGGTTGTCCACTTCCTATTTGGACTTGTGATTGTGGTCATTTTGAAACAATTGGTTCTAAGGCAGAATTAAAAGAAAAAGCAATTGAAGATGTCGATATTGATAATTTAGAACTTCATCGTCCTTATGTTGACCGTATTCATATTAAATGTCCTAAATGTGGTAAAGAAATGAGTCGTGTTAGTGATGTTATGGATGTATGGTTTGATTCAGGGGCAATGCCTTATGCACAATTTCATTATCCATTTGAAAATAAAGAATTATTTGCTTCCCAATTTCCAGCAGACTTTATTGCTGAAGGAGTAGATCAAACTCGTGGATGGTTCTATGTCTTAATCGTTTTATCAACATTGATTAGTGGAAAAAGTAGTTTCAAAAATGTTGTTGTTAATGATATGATGCTAGATGCTTATGGTAAAAAGATGAGTAAATCTACTGGTAATATCATTGATCCAATTGAGATTATGAAACAATATGGTGCAGATACAATTCGTTTTTATATGTTATATGCATCTCCTGTATGGACACCTTTAAAGTTTGATGAAGAGGGTGTTAAAGAAGTTTATTCTAAATATATTTCTACATTTAGAAATGCTTATTCATTCTTTGAAATGTATGCTAATGCTGATCATATTGATCCAAGAGAATATAATATTCCAGTAGAAAAACGGGAACTTATTGATCGTTGGATTTTATCTAAACTTAATAAATTAATTCGTGATGTACAAAGTGCTTATCAAGAATATGATTTAAATAAAGTTACAAAACTTGTAGTTCCATTCTTAAATGATGATTTGTCTAATTGGTATATCCGTAGTAATCGTAGAAGATTCTGGGATAGTGAACTTACAGAATCTAAAAAGTGTGTTTATTTAACAACCTATGAAATTTTAGTTACTTTATGTAAATTATGTGCACCTATTACACCATTTATTACAGAAGAAATTTATCAAAGATTAACAGGAGAAGATTCTGTACATCTTGCTGATATGCCTAATTTTGATGCTTCATTAATTAGTGATGCCGTAGAAGAGAGAATGGATTTAGTAAGAGATGTTTGTTCTTTAGGACGTTTTGCTCGTGAAGAAGCTGGTATTAAAGTACGTCAACCTATATCTGATTTAATATTACCTAAGAGTGATGAAGTTATTATTGGAGATTTACTTCCAATAATTGAAGAAGAATTAAATGTTAAAGAAGTTGAATTTAAAGAAGATATGACTGAATACTTAGAGTATATTGTTAAACCTAATTTTAAAGTTGTAGGTAAGACACTTGGACCTAAAGTAAAATTACTTAGTGAAGTATTAAATAACTTAACTAGTGATAAAATTCAAAAGATTCAAGATGAAGGACTTGTTGTTAATCTTGAAGGAGAAGATGTTACTATTACAGATGATATGGTGTTAATTTCTTTAAAACAAAAAGAAGGTTATGCATCAAGTAGTAATAATCGTACTTGTGTAGTTTTAAATACAGAACTTAGTCATGATTTAATATTAGAAGGTCTTGCACGTGAATTTGTTAGAAAAGTACAAAGTCTTAGAAAAGATGCAGATTTTGTAATTACTGATCATATTAATGTAACATATCATGGAAGTAGTATGATAAATGAAATGCTTGATAAATATTATGATTATGTAATGGGAGAGATACTTGGTGATAAGTTAGTAGAAGATAAAAGTCTTTCCTTCGATGATAAATTAAATGATGAAGATGTAGTAATTAAAGTAGAAAGAGTTTAATCTCTTTCTTTTTTTTGTTATAATAAAAAAAAGAATAGGTGATTATATGTATCGTAATGAAGAAGTTGAATCTTTAAAAAAACAAATGGTTATTTGTGTTGTTGTATTTATTTTTGTTTTATTAATTGGTCTTTTAGTTGTTTTTAATCGTTTTAGTTATGATGAAGCAAGTGTTTTAAAAGAAATACAAAAGAAAGAAAGTTTTGTTGTTTTAATACATGATGGGGATTATGATTTATGTAGTAGTGTCTTAGATGAAGAGAAAATTAGTTATTATTTATTTGATATTAATTCGTCTTCTTATGATGAAGTACTTAATAAGTTACATATTAATTATGAAGTTAGAGTACCAGCTATTTATGTTATAGAAGATGGTGAAGTTAGTTATAATATTACAAATATTAAAGACAAAAAAACAGTAAGAGATTTTATAGAAAATAATAATATAGCTTCTATTTTAGAAGGAGTTGAAGAAGATGAGTAATGTTGTTGCACTTGTGACAGGGGGAAGTAGAGGAATTGGTAAAGCTACTATTTTAGAGTTTGCGAAAGCAGGAGTAAATGTCGTTATTAATTATAATAAGCATGCGATGTTAGCAGAAGCTGTTAAAGATGAAATATTAAATAAATATGATGTTGAAGTTATGTGTATTAAAGCAGATATATCTAGAGAAGAAGAAGTTGAAGAGATGGTTAATCAAATAATTGATCGTTTTGGGAAGATAGATATTTTAGTGAATAATGCTGGTATTTGTCATGATAGTTTATTTATGGATAAGTCAGTTAATAATTTTAAAAAAATCTTAGATGTTAATTTAATTGGTACTTATTTATGTAGTAAGTATGTAGGTAGGGTTATGTTAGATCGTGGTAGTGGAAAAATTATAAATATAGCTTCTACTAATGCAATAGATACATATTATCCAGAGTCTTGTGATTATGATGCTTCTAAAGCAGGTGTTATTTCTCTTACTCATAATATGGCTAGAGAGTTTGCTCCTCATATTTTAGTAAATTGTATTTGTCCTGGTTGGGTAAAAACAGAGATGAGTGAGGGTTTATCTTATGAACAAATTGAAGAAGAAAAAGAAAAAATATTAGTAAAACGTTTTGCTGATCCTTCTGAAATAGCAAAAGTAGTTGTCTTTTTAGCTAGTTCTAAAGCAAGTTATATAAATGATGCAATTATTAGGGTTGATGGTGGTAGATTTTATGGCTAGTTTTGTAGTATAATAGTCATGCATTTAGTTAGGAGTGGTGATTATGTATCAAGAATTAGGTATTAGTAATGAAGTTATTCAATTAATAAAGGAAGCAGAAGTTGATTGTCGTGAGGAGTTTTTAAAGATTGATAAACAAGCTTATCTTAATAGTTTAAAAGTTTTATCTAGTTTTCATAAAAATGAAATTACAGAGTCTCATTTTAATTCAACAACAGGATATGGTTATAATGATGTAGGAAGAGATGGAATAGAAGCAGTTTTTCGTGATGTTTTAGGAGCAGAGAGTGCTCTTGTACGTAGTCAATTTATTTCAGGTTCTCATGCTTTAAATGTATGTTTTTTTGCTTTACTTCGTCCAGGTGATTTACTTTTAAGTGTTAGTGGTAAACCATATGATACATTAGATGAAGTAATTGGTATTGTTGATAATCCAAGCTCTTTAAAAAGCTTTGGAGTTAAATATGACCAAATAGAGTTAGTTAATGATGATTTTGATTATGCTGCTATAGAAAAATATTTAGCAGAGCATAAAGTTAAAGTAATTGAAATACAACGTAGTAAAGGTTATTCTACTAGAAAAAGTATTTCTATTGATAAGATGGAGAAAGTTATTTCTTTAATTAAAAAAGTAGATTCTAATGTTATTGTGATGGTTGATAATTGTTATTGTGAAATGGTAAGTAATAAGGAACCAGTTGAAGTTGGTGCTGATATTATGGTTGGTTCTTTAATTAAAAATCTAGGTGGTGGTATTGCTCCAAATGGTGCTTATATTGCAGGTAGAAAAGATTTAATTGATTTGTGTGCTGATAGATTAACTTTACCTGGAGAAGGAGCAGAAGTTGGACCAACACTTGGTATTAATAAACAATTATTACAAGGTATATTTATGGCACCTAGTGTAGTTTCTTCAGCTTTAAAAACAGCTGTTTTGACAAGTAGAGTTATGGAAAAGTTGGGATATTTAGTGGAACCTAAATATAATGAAGAAAGAGTTGATATTGTTGAAAATATAATTTTTAATGATAAAGAAAAATTAATACGATTTACAAGAGGTATTCAACATGGTTCACCTATTGATTCTAATGCTTTAGTAGAAGCCTGGGATATGCCAGGATATACTGATCAAGTAGTAATGGCAAGTGGTTCTTTTACACAGGGTTCTTCCATTGAACTTTCTTGTGATGGACCAATTAGACCTCCATATATAGCTTATATGCAAGGAGCTTTAACATATGATTATGGAAAACTAGGTCTTATGAAGGCAGTAGAAGAGTTACTTCATTCTTAGAATATGTTTTGTCATATTCTTTTTTTTTATTCATAAGATGTAATAAAACAAGGAGGAGTTAGATGATTAATAAACAAAATTTGTGGTTTTTAACATTATTTAGTTTGATTTTAGTACTTAGTGTTTATTACATTACCATGCCTAATGATTTACTTACGAAGGCTCAAGAAGAGAATGTAGAAGAAAAAGATAAAAAGGTAAAAGAAACAGTTGAAGAAGTATCCTCTTTGACAGCGATGAGAGTTAGTTTAGAAGAAGAAAGACAAGATAAGATGGATGATTTACAAGAACAGTTAACGAGTGATACTATTGGGAGTGAAGAAAAGAATAATTTATATGAACAGTTAAAATATTTAAACACGTTACAAAGTCGTGAAGAAGAATTAGAAAAAGCAATAAAAAAAGAATTTAAATTAGATTCTTTTGTAAAAATCGATAATAATACTGTTTCAGTAGTTTGTGTTTCTAAAGAACATAATAATCCTTTAGCAAATAATATTATGAGACTTATACAATCTTCTTATGAAGATAAAATGTATATTACGGTTAAATTTCAAAAATAGTTAAAAACATACACAGAAAGTATTGTTTTTCATAGAATACTTTAGGTGGTGTGATATGGCAAGTGGTATTTTAACAAGTAGAGAACGTGAGATATTTCTTTTGTTAATAAAGAATAAAACAACAAAGGAAATCGCAAAACAATTACATATTAGTGAAAAGACTGTTAGAAATCATATTTCTAATACTATGCAAAAGCTAGGAGTTAATGGTAGAGCAGCGGCAGTAGTAGAACTTTTGAAATTACATGAATTGACTATATAAATCGTACTAACTTAGTACGATTTTTCATATACTTTTTTAGGTGATGTGATGATTAAGACAAGAGCAATTAGAAAAATATTTGTTACAAGTTTATCGTTGTTTATATTTTTGTTTATAACTACTTTTTTTCATTTTAATACTGATAATACGTTGCGTACTAATTTAGAAATTGCTAGTCCTTCAGGTCTTTATACTGATACTATTTATTTACTTAATGAACGTAATTTACTTGTAAAAAGTAAAGTTTTATTAGATGAAGTTGATTTAAAAGATAAAATTATAGATTTATTAGATAAGTTAACTGTTAAAAAGAATGATTATTTACCTAATGGACTTTTTACTTATATTCCTAAAAATACAGAAGTATTAAATGTAGTATTAGGTGATGGATTAGTTACGGTTGATTTTTCAAAAGAGTTTTTAAAGATGAAATTACATTTAGAAAAACAAATAATATCAGGAATTGTTTATAGTATTTTAGAGTTGGATAATAAGTTAGAAGGGGTAGTTATTTTGGTTGAGGGTGAAGTTTTTTTAGAATATCCTAATACACATGAAAAGTTAGATAGTCCACTTACTAAAAAGATAGGGATTAATGAAGAGTATAATTTAACTTCACGTAAAGATATTAATAGAGTAGTTATATATTATTTATCGAGGATTAATAATGATATTTATTATGTTCCTGTTACAAAGTATGTTAATGATAGTCGTGATAAAATTAAAATTATTATTGATGAGTTAGCTAGTAGTGTTATTTATGAAGATAATTTAATGAGTTTTTTACATAGTAATGTTAAATTATTGGATTATTATGAAGAAGGTGGTGTTTTCTTTTTAAACTTTAATGATTATTTGTTTGATAGTGATGATAAAGTTTTGGAAGAAGTTTTATATAGTATTTCTTATTCAGTTTTTGATAATTATGATGTTAACCAAGTAATGTTTGAAGTTAATGATAATTTTATTGGACAAGTATTTAGTGATGGAACTATAAAAAAATAATAATTTTCTTTTTAGATTTAGAAAGTTTATGATAAAATGAATATAGTTAAGGTTGGTGAGTTATATGAAAAAATTTATGTTAGATTGTGATCCAGTATCTTCTGTAGGGAGCTCTATTTCAAGTTTGGCAAGCGAAGTTACTCAAATTAGTTCAAATGTAAGTGGTTATGATACAAGTAATTCAGAGGGATTTGATTTTGCTTCTGCTAAAAGTAGTATTGTAAATAATATTGAGGCTTGCAGTACTAAAATACAAAATACAGCAACTATTTTAGAGAAGGTAGTAACAAATCATACAGAGACACAAAATAGATTATCTGGTAAAGATAAAGAAGAAGAGAAAAAAGCAAATTCATCACAAAGCACTACATCTGGTGGATATTCATCTAATGGTGGTGGAGGTTATCATACATATTCTTCTAATAGTAGTAGTGGAGGCTATTATGCTGGGGCTACTTCAGCTGCTGTTAGTGGGGCAATTGAGACAGCATCAAGTAGTAATTGGAGAGATGCGAAAGTCGACGGAGGAATATATGGTACATCTACAGCTAGTAAGCATGCAGGACCTGCTGATACAACTGGCTGGGGTGAAGATAAGTATACTTGGAAAGGTTATGGTGAAGTTGTTGCTTTAGAAAATGATGGTGGCATGAAAGTTGACTTTGTAGATGAAGATGGTAATCTTTTAATTACATCTAAATTAGAAGATGGTAAAGATGTTTTCTATGATGCAGAAACTGGTGAAGTTATTGAAGATTTAGGAGCAAGTGGAGCTGAATTTTCTGACGATATTGAATATCTTGCTGAGATGCGTGAAAAAGCAACTACTAATGGAAGTGATACAGATTGGTATATTACTGTAGATAGAGATAACTTCAGAACAACTGTTTTAACGAAATTAGATGGCGAATGGAAAGTTGTTAAAACATATGACTGTGGTACTGGTATCTGGGGACTTGAAGGTAAGGATGAATCTCATACATTTACGGGTATGTGGAAAGTTGATCACAAATCAGCATATGATGGACCATGTGATTGGTGGACTTGTTATATTCCTTGTTGGAATGAAGATGGTTCTGAAAATGGTCAAGGATTCCATGCTGGATATACTGGTACTCCAGAATATCAATCAATGGGCTGTACTAGATTAGATACATATAATGCTAAATGGATATTTGACAATATTCCAATGGGAACAACTGTTGAAGTATTTTAAAAGTATATGAAAATTGATGGAAAAACACTTGCAACAAGTGTTTTTTTGTTGTATAATTTTAGTTGTCAGTTGATTATGTCTGCGTAGCTCAGCTGGATAGAGCAATCGCCTTCTAAGCGATCGGTCAGGCGTTCGAGTCGCCTCGCGGACACCATTAGAAAATAAACCCTTGATTTTCAAGGGTTTTATTGTTTTTATTTGATTTTACCTCTTATTTACCTCTTGTTTTAGAATTTGTAAATAGTGGTATTTTGTTGTTTAAGATATTTTTGATATAATTTATATAGAGGTGATTAGATGAAAGAAAAAATAGATTATGAAGATTTTAGTAAAGTTGAATTTAAGATAGGAGTTATTAAGGAATGTGTAAAACATCCTAATGCAGACCGTTTACTTGTTTTTCAAATTGATGTAGGAGAAGAAGTTCCACGACAAATAATTTCTAGTATTGCAGAGTTTTATAATCCTGAAGATGTTATTGGAAAAAGAGTAGTTGTTGTGACAAATTTAAAGAAAGCAAAGTTCCGTGGTATGGAATCTGATGGAATGTTAGTTTGTGCTTCATTACCAAATGATGAAGATGTAGAACTTTTAACTATTACAAAAGATTTTCCAGGTGGTACAACTGTAGACTAAAAAAGAGACTAAAATCTCTTTTATTTTTTTATTAAATTTTTATTATGTCCTGTTATACAGGCGGTAATACCATTAATATTTGTTAAGTCTTTACCAAATGATACTATTTTATCGGCTTTACTCATTATTCTTCCTTCGGGATATCTACTCCTACAAATAGACACAGGTCCAATTTTAAAACGTGTGGAAGAAGTAATAATTTGACCTTTTATATGAGATGGTAGTGTTTCATATTTTTCTTCGTTATTTAATTCAAGGTCACTTCCGTCAATAGCTCTTACTGGAAATGGAAACATATGATGAACAATACCGTCGATAATTCTTTCTTCTTCATATTGGTCTTCAAAGTATGATGGATACCAGGTTGCTGCGTTAATAGCACCCTCAAGAGGATGCGTGAAACCATGTTTGTTTGTTAATCTAGATTTTTTTATCCCTGAATTTTGCCAAGGTAATTCATATAAATCATGAAACATAGCAATAGTTGTGGCACGTCTTGTAGATTCTATATCCCAATCTTTTTTCTTAGCTATTAAATAAGTTACAATAGCATCACTTACTATGTGTTCTCCTAAACTTACGGTATCATGATGTGGAAACTCTTCACTATTAAGACGTTTTATAAACTCTTCATGGCTATATATTTTTTCAATCATTGACCAAATTTTTTTACTATCTTCTTGTGGTATTTTATAATGTTCTACTAATTTATCAAAAACTTGTTTTTCCATACCCTTATTCTCCTTAAATTGCTATATATTATAGCATATTTATATATTTTTGTATATAAAAAAGTGATTTAATTATCACTTTTATTTGTTTCGTTAGGTTGTTTTCTTAAAGTTTTTGGTTTACTTATTTCTGGTTCTGCAAGCATTAATTCAGGAATTTTACTTAAATCGATATTATTTAGAAACTCTTTTTCTTCTGGTGTTAGGGCTCTTGGAGGTGTTTTTTTTTCTATTTGAATTGTCTTTTCTGCTGTTAAATTTTTTTCTAATTCATTTTCTTTTTGTTCTTTTTCCTCGTCTTCTTGTGTTGTAAATTGAGAAGTTGTTGTAGCTTGTTCTTTTTTTGCAGTTTCGTAATAGTCTTTGGCAACAGCGGTTTGAACACCTAATGTTCCAAGACTTGCGATGGCTGTTAAAGCAGCAAGTTCAGGAGTTCCTAGGGCTGTTGCGAGATAGGCAAGGCCAATAGTAGGGAATAAGCACCATGTTTTTATTTTTCCTAAACGTGAACTCTGAGGATTTCCTTGCTCCGAAAAAGATTTAGCATTAATAAGTCCTATAGCAGCTTCCATAGCAACATTTAGGGCAAGGATAGGCATACTTGGTACAATGGCTAAAGCTGGTACAGCAGCAAAGACTTTATCAACAATAGGATCTAGAAGTCGACCAAATTCACTATATCCATCTAATTTTCTAGCAGCAAGTCCATCAAAGAAGTCGGTAGCACTAAAGGCTGCTGTGGCAATAAGCGCACCAGGTATATTTCCAGTTAAAAATAAAGTGGGAATTACAAAAGCACCTACTAATCTAGAAGCTGTTAATAAATTGGGAATGTATGTATTTTTATTTTTTAGACTTTCTTTAAATAATTTTAGTAAATCTTTGTCTGGCATTATAAGGCCCCCTTTGTCCATTTATTATAACAGATACATTTTTTTTCGTAAATAGTTGTTTTTTTCAAGGAAAAGTAATTGTTTTTACTAATAATAAAGGTGGAGGTGGAAGAAAGTTTGAAAGTTGTCTTGCAGGATGGAAATAAAGACTGTGGAATTAGTGCACTTCTATCTATTATTAGATATTTTGGGGGGAATATATCAAAAGAATATTTAAGAAGTCTTACAGGCACTAATAAAAATGGAGTCTCCATCTATCAGTTAATGGAAGCAGCAACAACACTTGGTTTTTCTTGTGAGGGTGTGAAGGGTGAGGTTTCATTTTTAGATTTATCTAAATTACCTTGTATTGCTCATATTGTATATCAAAAGAAATACCAACATTTTGTAGTTATATACAAGATTGATTTTGATAAAAATGAAGTTGTTTTGATGGATCCAGCTAAAGGAAAAGTTGTATTATCTGTTAGTGCTTTTCAAATGTTATCTAGTGGTTATTTTCTTTACTTGGTTCCTAATAAAAGTCTTCCTTGTTATTATGAAAAGAAAACTTTATTCAAATTATTAAGTCAGTTTTTAAAGCAGTATAAAATTATATTTTTAATAATCATTATAGCATCTTTTCTTTTAATATTTATTGAAATTCTTTTAACCTTTCATTTTCAATATTTATATGATTTTGCTGTATCTTATAAAATTATTGATAATATTTTTGTGATTAGTTATTTTCTTCTCGCTTTTTGTTTATTTCTAATATGTTTTAAAACCTTAAAAAACTACTTAATTTTAAGACTTAATCTTTTCTTTGATCATAATATGAGTCTTTATTTTTATAAACAAATTCTTCTACTTCCATATTTATTTTTTAAGAATAGACCACTTGGAGAAATTTTAGAAAGACTACGTGATGTTAGTGAAGTTAAAAATTTTGTACTGGGACTATTTACTTCTATTGTTAGTAATTTATTATTTTTTATATTATTTTTTATACTACTATATCGTATTCATTATATCTTTTTGTTACTGTTGTTAGGATATTTTGTTGTATTAGTTTTACTTTCTTTTTTCTTTTTTCGAAAAAAAGAAAGAAGACTTAAGAAGTTATTTACTAAGAAAGATTTTGTTCAGTCTTTTTTAGTAGAAACGTTTCAAAATGTAGATACTATTAAAGGTTTACATTTAGAATATGATTTTTTGGAACAAATAGAAAAATATTATCAAATTTATTTGGAGAAAAACTATGAGTTTCAAAAAATTGTTTTTTTAGAAAATTTTTTAAAACAGAGCTTTTATTATGTATTAAATTTATTGTTTTTTGGATTTGGTAGTTACCTTTTAATAGATAGTAATATTTCTATCGCCTCCTTTATTATTTGTCAACAGATATTTAATTATTTAATGCAGTATGGGGAAGATATTATGAGTTTTTTCTTTAATAGTTATAAAATTCCATTATCTATTTCAAGAATTGAAGAATTGTTTTCTATTTTTAGAGAGAACTTTGAAGGTGGTAGTTATTATCAGTTATTAAAATTAGATGGTGATATTGTGTTTAGACATTTATCTTTCTCTTATGGCTTAAAGACAATTTTTTCTGATTTTTCGTTTACAATTTTTTCACATAGTAAAGTTTTAATTACTGGTAAAAGTGGATGTGGAAAAAGTAGTTTGGTAAAAATAATTATGCGCTATTTAGAAGTTAATTATGGAGTGGTACGAATTGGTGGTATTGATATTAATCATATTCATTTAGATGTTATTAGAAATAATATTTCTTATGTGACGGGGAATGAACTTTTATTTTCTAATACATTACTTTATAACATTACGCTTGGTCGAGAAATAGAAGAAGAAAGGGTAAAAAAAGTTATTTCTTTAGTTAAGTTAGATGAGGTTGTGGAAAGACTCCCATTAAAATTAATGACTATAGTAGAAGAAAATGGTTTTAATTTTAGTGGTGGTGAAAGAGGGAAAATATTATTAGCAAGAGCTTTACTTAAAGTTAGTGATATTTATATTTTTGATGAGGCGTTTCACCAAATAGATATAGAACAAGAACATATTATTTTAGGTAATATTTTTAATTATTTGCGTGAAAAAACTATTATTGTGATTAGTCATAGATTAAATAATTTGGATTATTATGATAAAAGATATCGTTTGGAGGATGGTGAAATGCATGAATTTTAAATTTCAAAAACCTTTTTCTTGTTTTTATTTTTTGTTTATATTTTTTGGTATTCTTTTTTTCATTTTTTTGTTTGTTTTGTTTCATAAAAAAATTATTAATACTTATCAAATGATTCCTTTTGTGGCAATAGGAGAAGATACTATAGAAGGAGTTGTTTCAACCTCAGAACTTTCGTGGTTAGAAAAAAATAAATATTTACTTATTGATGGAGAAAAAATTTTATTTAATATTACTTCCGTACAAAGAAAAGTTATGAAAAAAAAGAGACTTTGGTATCATCAAGTGGAGTTAAAACTTACGGTTTCTAAATATCATTTTAATGATTCTTTATTAGTTGGAGTTTTACAGAAGAAAAAAACATTTAGTTATTTGTTTTTTGAAATATGGAAAGGAGAGTCATGAAAAGAGTTAGTGATTTAGAATTAGAAGAAATAAGAGGAGGTGTATCTGGATGGGTAATGGTTGGTATTGCGGCAATAGTAGTCTTTTTAGCAGGCGTTTTTGAAGGTATCACCAATCCCACTCCATGTCAAAGATGAAAATAGTTGATAATAATGAGTTAGATTGTGTTTTAGGAGGAGAAACTATATCTGGTACAGTAATTAATGCCTTTGGAAATATTATAGAGTTATTACTTGATGCAGGTAGAAGAGTAGGAAGTGCTATTAGACGATTTTCAGAGGGGAATTTATGTTCTTTAGACTGATTTTGTCTAAAAATGTGGTAAAACTTGCTTTTTTTAATAAAAAAATGGGCAAAAATTGTTGAAATATAAGGAAAGGTTTGATATAATTCATTGTAGTTAAAGCGAAGGGAGGGATAATTGATGGCAACACAAGTAACAGTTAAAAACGGAAATTTGGATTTAGCTCTTAGAAAATTCAAACAAAAAGTGGCTAGAGACGGTGTCCCTTCTGAATGCAAAAAACGTGAATCTTATATCAAACCTGGAGTAGCTAGAAGAGCAGCTAAAAAAGAAGGAATTAAAAATTCTAAAAAAAGAAATCGTAAAGATAACAGAGACTAAGAGGTCTCTTTTTTTTACATATTTAAGGAGGATTTATGTTAAAGGTTTCAAAGAAATTTAAAAGTCTTGCTTTAGCAGGATTATTGTCTCTTTGTATTATTCCTGTTAATGGATGTAGCAGTAAAAATAGTAATGAAGGTTATGAACCAACTGAATATGCAGAGGGAGAACATCAAATTGTTTCTGTAGAAAAAAGTTTTGATCCATTCTTTGGTAAAAATGGTACTTATGGATTAAAAGCACCAGAAGGATATAAAATTACTGATTATGATTATGATAAAACTGATTATTTCGGTTTTGATGATTATACTTATGAAAATGTAGCTCCTGTAGAAGTCTTAAATCCTAATAATATTGGTACACCATTAGAAGAGACTGAAGAAGTTAGTGAAGTTTATGAAAGTGGAGAACATGTTATTGTAGATATAAAGCGTGGTTTTAATCCTTTCTTTGGTAAAGGAGATCAAGTTTTTCATTTAACAGCACCAGAAGGATACGATGTTTTAGATTATGATTATGATAAAACTGATTCATTTGAATTTGTAAATATTACATATGTTAATAATCAACAGGTAAAGGTTAATGATATTAATCAGTTTGGTGAAGTTGTAGATAAAGTAGAGAGTAAAGAACAAGGTAATACATATGATGTTGGTACTGATTTTATGGTGGTATTAAATCGTAGCTTTAATCCATTGTTTGGTAAAGATGAGATGAAAGAAGTACCTAGTATTCCTGGTTATGTAGTTGTTGATTATGATTATGATAAAACCGATTCATTTGAATTTGAAACAATAGTTTATAAAAACATCGTACCTGTTGTTGTGGAAAATGAAAATGAAATTGGAGTTCCTGTTTCACCTGTAGAAGAAGATACACATAGTGATGGTATTTATGATGAAGGGGAACACGTATTAGTAGATATTGATAGAAATTTAAATTTTTTAACTGGTTATAGTGGAACAAAAGAAGTAACATCACCTGATGGATATGAGGTTTTAGACTATGATTACGATAAAAATGATGATTTTGAGTTTGATACTATAGTTTATAGTAATGACGAAAGTGTTTCTGTAAGCGATAGTAATGATTTTGGTAAAGTCTTAAAAAAATAGAAAATATAAAATTTGACGAATTTTTTATTTTTTGATATAATTTGTTGGATTTTGAGGGGGAGTATTTGTGTTTTATTCAGATGAATCAGTAAATGATTTACTTCAATATTCTAAAAGTATGGTTGATGATATAGCTAGTAAAAAAACTAAGCAAAACGATTTTTTAGTAGAACAGTATTTAATATTTGCAGGTATGATAGCATACTATGGTTTTGAACATATTAATGCAATATATAAAGCATTTCAAAATAC
>CALVJZ010000004.1 GCA_944332465.1 uncultured Bacilli bacterium
AGCTATTTCAGCACCAATTCTTCCCATTTCAGCAGTTATAGCGTTATTTACAACACTTGCTTCTTTTCTTTGTAATGCTATATTACCACGATACTCTCTAAATATTGTTTCTTGTTCTTCTCTAGGTAGTTGTCTAATACGTTCTCTAATTTGTTCTTCAACGTTTGGTTTACCTGTAAAGAATAATTTAGCTTTAGCAGCCGCTTTACTAATAAAGGCAAATGTAGCTTTAACAAAGGCAGGAGCAATTCCTAAGACTGCATATGTCCATGGTGTATTTCTAAGTTCATCAGTAAATACTTGCGAAGCTTTAATATTAGATGCTCTTAGTGTATTGCCAATTTTAGCATCAATTTCAAATGGATTACCATTTTCATCACATTTTATATCCGCTAAGATTGAATCTAGCGATCTACGTGGTTTAGATTCAGGTAATAAAGGTGTGTCCTTTGGTACTACTGGATTAGGTTTTGGTTCATCCTTATCTTCAGTTTCTTTTCCGGGAGGCAATGCAAGTCTTTCTTCTCCTGGAGGAAGAGCGGGTCTTTCTTCTGCTGGTGGTAATGCTGGATAAGAATTTGTTTCTCTTATTCCTGTTGTTATGTCGTCTCCTTCATTTCCAACTTCTTCACTTACTGGTGCCGTTGGTTCTACTTCCTGTGAATCTGATTCTGTTGGCGTTGAAGTTCCTTCTACTTGTGTTTCATTTGTTTCTGTTACTTGAGCAGTAGTTGTTGGGAAGATTTGTCGTCTCGCTGCTTCTATTTCCTCATCTGTCATTCTTCCTTGATATCTACTCTCTTCAAGAGAGTTAATAGGTAAATCCTGAATTATTTGATCACGTGTTAATCTATAAGGTGCAGGTTCTCTTATATATGTATAAGCTTGTTCTCTTGTTTGACTTTCAGTATTTTCTGGCCAATATTGTGCTTCTGATACTCTTCTTCCATACTCATTAGTTAAAAATGCATTATATTGTTCCATATCTTCTAATGGAGATTGTTCTCTAGGTCTAGGCACAAAAGTGTTTGGATAATATATAACGTTACCATTTTCATCATGTGCATATGTTGGATCATAACGTTCTTGAGCTCTTACTCTTGCAACTCTTTGATACATATCATTTATTTTTTGTAGATTACTAGCACTTTCTGCTGTATTTTCTGCTAGTAATCTCCTGCGTTCAGTGCTTACTCTATTAGTAAAATCATCAAAACTTATTGAGAATGGGTTAAAGTTTTCATCTAGTATATTTACATCTTTGTTTAACTCTGGTAGTCTTGTTTGTTCTCCTTCTGTAACTTCCGTTGGATTTGGCTCTGCATTTTGTCCTGTTCCTGTAACTTCTGTTGGATTAGGTACTACTGTTTGATCTGACTTTAATCCCACTTGGTCTTGGTTAACATCAGAATTAGTATCTGTTACGGCATCTGTTCTTCTTCTTTGTTCATCAGTTAAATTTCTACGTAGTTTAATTACTCTTTCTTCTTGTTCAGCTCTTTCATTTTCATCTCTTCCTGTCTGAGACAAGCTATTTAATTCTTCTATTTCTCTTAAGGTGCTATTATAAAGTCTTTCTCTAAATCTCTCTAAATTGTGTTCTTCTTTAGCCATTCTTTTAGCATATTCTGATGCTAATGTTGTTTGACGATTATTTCTTAATTCTTCTATTCTTTCTTCTGTTCTAGCCATCTCTGCAATAACAAAGTCATCAATTTCTCTTTGATATTCTAGTGGTAATTCATTTAGGCGACGATCATTTTCTTCTTCTCTTTGTCTACGCTCTTCACGCATTTCTTCTCTATCTTGATCATCTCTTGGAACTATTTCATCTAGTTCGTTTAAAGCACGAATGTTTGTTGTAACACCTTGCATACTTCTAATTAAATTATCAAAATTTTGGCGTCTTAATTCAAGTGAAAAACGACGTTCATTTACAGTATCATCTAATTCGTCTGCTCCTTCTAATTCAGCTAATTGTTGACTAACTGAATCACGACTAGATTCTAATTCAGATATAATGTGTTCAATTAAACCTTCAAATGTTTCAATTTCAGGATTATTAGCATTTTCTGCAGATACTTCTTGTTGAACTTGGTCAACATTTTGTTCTTTTAGTTCGTTATCCAAATTCTCTCTTTGTTCATCGGTTAATGATTCACGTAATTTCTTAACTATTTCTTCTTGATATTCTCTTTCTTCTTCTGTAGAATTTTGTTCATTTAAGCCTCTTAAAGCCTCAGTTTCTCTTAAGGCACTATTATAAAGTCTTTCTCTTAATCTTGCCAAGTCATGTTCTTCAGTAGTCATCCTTTTAAAATATTCTGATGCTAATGTTGTTTGACGATTATTTCTTAATTCTTCTATTCTTTCTTCTATCTCTGCAACTTCAGCAATAGCAAAGTCATCAATTTCTCTTTGATATTCTAGTGGTAGTTCACTTAGACGACGATCATTTTCTTCCTCTCTTTGCCTACGTTCATCACGCATTTCTTCTCTATCTTGGTCATCTCTTGGAACAATTTCATCAAGATTTTTTAAAGCTTGAATATTAGTAGCAACACCTTGCATGCTTCTAATTAGGTTTTCAAGTGGAGCCTTTCTTTGTTCTAGAGTAAAGCGTCTATTATTTACTGTATCATCTAATTCATCAGCACCTTCTAGAGCACTTAGTTGATCATCAATATCTTTTACTGAAGCATTTAATTTATCAATAATATCATTTATTAATTCTTCATTATTCATTTTTACTCACTCCTTTACTCACCTGCTATTTGTTTTAAAACATCTTGAACCATTTCTAATTCTCTTGGATCAGTTATATCTTCTAACACTTTATCTTTTGATAAAGGATTAATACTATTAACATAAATCATTTTTCGACCATCTTTTGTTACGCTATGGTCTGTATATCCAACATATTGCTTTTGTAATTCGTCATTATCAAAAGTAAATAATATGTCACACTCAACTTCTTTTCCGTTTTTCATTATTGTTATTTTTCCTAATTCATCTACAACTTCCATATATTCCCCTCCTATTTCTCAGTTTCAAATTTTACATTTACTAATTCTTTTTCTGTAGGATTTTGTCTTTGAGTTATTTTTAATATATAGTTAGTTTTTTCTTTTTTATCTTTACCAAGTCTTTGTTTTGTTAATTTCATTTTACCATTTAACAATTCAAAATCTTCTTTATTACTATATAATTCTACATCCACTTTAGCTTCACTTGATATTTTTATTTGATAATTTACAACTTCTTTATTAATATTGTTTTTAATATAGTTTGTTGCTTCTATACGGTATTCAATACTTTCATTTTTTAAAACATCACTCATATCAACATCAATACTTATACCTTTATCTAATTCTTCTTTTGTTAATGGTATTGATATATCTGCTTTATCTTTGGAATTTGTTTTATTATTTGTTATCATTATGGTTGCTAAAACGAAAACAACAACACACAATATTAAAAATATTACTAATAAAACTTTTGTTGCCGTATCTTTAGTTTCTACTTTTTTTGATTTTTTTACTGTTTTTGTTTCTTTTTTTCTACTATTTTTTTTGATTTCCTTTTTTGCTTTTGCCATTTTTACACCTAATACCTTTCTCCATCATAATTTATAAATAAATCCATACAAGATTCATCTTCTAATTTTATTTCTTCTAGCAATTCATTATTTCCTTTTAAATACTCATAGATGTCATCATCTTTAAAACCTATTTTTTTAGCATCTTTTTTTGTTGCAACATAATAGACTTTTTTTATGTTAGCCCAGATAATTGCGGATAAGCACATAGGACATGGTTCACAAGTAGTATATAAAGAACATCCTGTTAAATCTTTAGTTTTAAGAGTCTTACATGCTTTTCTAATAGCATTTATTTCAGCATGAGCCGTTGGATCGTTATCACTTAGGACAGTGTTATGAGCAGTTGCGATTATATTACCATTTAAATCAACAATTACTGCACCAAATGGTCCTCCACATTTATTTTTTACACCTATCTTTGCTTCTTTTGTTGCTTCTTCTATGTAATTCATGCAGTTTCATCTCCTAACAACGTTGTTTGTAATGTTTGTATTTTTTCTTCTATAAGGTTATCTATAGATTTTTCTAGTGTACTTGCTAAAGTAGAAGTAGAAATATCTTCAGTTATTTTAGTGTCGTTTGATACTTTTTGTTCTAAAGTAATTATACCATCTAACATTGTTGTATCTTTATTTGTAATTTTAATAGAAATAGATGTATTACTGTCGTATGATTTATTTTTGTGTAAATTGGTAATTTGATTATTATATCCTAATGAATAGTTGGTATCTTCTTCGCTAAAGTGAAGAATGATATCGGTATTTGTATCTGTCTTAGTAATAGAAATATCACCTAATTCTTCATTGTTTTGATTGGTAATGGTAATAGTAGTCATTTTTTTATTTCGATTAATTGTAAAAGTTATACTTTCATCTTCATTTTTTATTATTACTTGTTCTTTTCCTTGTTCAATTGAATATATAAAAGAATTATCTTCGTTTATTATTTCTATTTTATTAAATTGTGGGAATATTTTATCTAAATAAATATTTACTTTAATAGGTTTTATGTTTTTTACATCTTTTTTAGTTATTTTTGTTTTTGAAAAATTTGGATTATAGGCAGTTAATATAGTGTTTGCCCTATCGTCATTTTTTAAATCTTTTAAGATATTATTTTCTAATTTTAAAAGATCATTTTCTTTTAATGTTAAAGTTACTATTTTTTGAGTGTTGTTGTAGGAAGTAGTTATTGTATCTTCAGTAAGATTATTGGTTATTATTTCTGGTAATATTTCTAAGATGTAATCAATATTTTCATAGGTAGTATTTGTTGTTAGGGACTCAAAATAATTATTATTACCATTATTAATATAAGTATTAGTAATTCCTTCGATAAAGTAATACTCTGTTGCATTATCAATTAGTTGTTTAATATTTAGTATAGATTTGTCATTTGTTTTTGTATTAACATTTATAAATCTTTTTTCATTTTTCTTATCATGTATATATGTATATTCTGTAGTAGTATTAGATAAGTTATTTAAACTCTTCGCAATAGATGCATATTCTTGATTCATAGAAGATAATCCTGCGTAGTAATCGCTTTTTAAATCCATTCTTAGGGTTCCTTCTATTTTAAAGTTTTCTGTTAAACCAGTTTCTTTTTTATTTTCATATATCCCCATTAAGTTAGTTGTAACTGTAGTAAGTGCTTTATTAATAATGTATTTTGGAGATGTTAAATAAGTTAATAAGGCGCCCGATACAAGACAAATTATCGCAATAAAAAACAAAAATTTTACTATGCCTCTTCCTTTTTTTTCGTTATTTGTTCCCACGACACTCACTCCTATTATTTACATTATAACAAAAGCAAAGTATTTTGTCGATAAAAAAAACAACTATTAACAGTTGTTTTATGGTGTTTTTATTCCCGTAAGAGTTCCTTCTGATAAACAATAAGTATATGTTACAGAATTATCTCCTTGGAATTTCCAACATTTGTTTTCTTCACCTATATATGTAGCAGTTACTCCACCTTTTTTTAATTGATTTATTACTTCTTCTTTTGTTTTTAAGATTGGGCCAGATTCTATATTATTGCTTTTTACTTGTTTTTGTTTTATTTCAGGATCTTTTTTTAAACATAATGTTGTTCCTATAACAACAGATAAGACTCCTAAAATTAATATAAAGCTACAGACTATTTTCTTTTTCATATTTATTGCTCCTTAACCTATTTCATCACACCATTGATAAGTAGTAAAATAATCCCTTGGAGAGTTACTGTGAATTTTTCCTCCTTGGACAAGAGATACACCTTCAAAGTATCTTCCGTCTCCCCAGTGATAGCATCCATCTTTTAGTCCACCAGATTGATTTTGATCTTCGGAAACGTTGTGATCTATTTCTCCTCCATACATATAAAATTTTACATAATTACGAACTCCGGCATCATAGTGGGCCCTGTTATCATGAATTCTTCCACTATGCATTTCTAATGTACCATAATTCCACACGGTGCCATCCCAAGATTGATTACTATAAATATCAACACCATACATTTTCATTTTTCCTGCTCCCCAGATAGCTGCTCCTCCTGCTGTTGCCCTATTATTATGTATTGATACATTTTTTAGTGTAATATTTGAAGATTCACCTCTAAATAAAGCTCCACCAAAATTATTGGTGTTGTAAGCATTTCTTAACTCACAGTTTTCTAAAGTTGCTGTTCCCTCTAAATATACCATTGCAGTTTTAACATTTCTATTACCCCCATCAACAATAATATTTTTTATTGTCAAGTTTGAATTTATGTTACTTTGGTAAATCATAGAGTATTGGTATGATGGGTGACGATATACTATATATTTATTATTTCCTTCACTCGTTAAGGTAACTGTTTTATTTCCCTTTAAATCTTGAGCTTGATTAGTTTGCGTAATATTAGAAAGCAAAACCACTTTACCACCTGTTTTAACTGTATCAAAGCCTTTTTGAATACTAGCAAATGGACTTGTTTTAGAACCATATCCATTATCACTACCGTTTGATGAAATATAACAAATATTTCCTGGACAAATCGATTCAGGCAAATAGTTTATTTTTTTATTAGCGATATTTCCAGCGTTATCTCTTACAGTAATATAGATAGTTCGTGTTTTACCATCATATGTACCCTTTAAGTCATAACTTACTGAGCTAGCATACTTTTGCCACTTACCACCTTTTTCATATCCTGTTGTTGATATATATATTTCATTAATTCCATGAGCATCTGTGGCATTGGCTTGAACATTTATTTTTAAACTTTTAATGCCAGATTCTCTGGATACTATTTTAGGATTTAATGTTGGTGCAACATTATCTATGAAATATGGTCCAAATTTCGCACCTATATAGTTTATATTTCCAAAATAATCTTGTATACCATAGTTATTTTTTTCAGTATTTGGAACAATATGTAAATAGTATTTACCATCAATATTATTATCATTTGGTACTTTGTTCTTTCCAACATCATAAATAACACTTTTTATATTACTAAGTTTTTTATTATGAAAGTTATGTTTATATGGATATTTAGCATCACTTACATTTGATGATGTAGTAAAAGCCCACTTAATAGATTGATTTTTATTAAGACCACTAGCATCATTAATAACAAATTTTAAATCTATACCTTTATCTTTATATTTATTTTCTTCTTCTACTAATCTTTCAAAATTTAACCATTTATTATTTGTGTTTTCTGGAACTGCAGTAATAGTTGGTGGTAATTCATCATTTTTAGTTTCACATTTTAACACTTTGTTTTTTATATTGTTTTTTTGATATACGATATTTTCTTTATTTTCTTTTTCAAAACAGGTAACTTCGTCAAAATATGTTAGTCCATCTTTATCTTTCATTACAAGAATTTGAGTTTTCTCACTGTTACAGCTGTAGTTTTTTTCACTTACATCCTTGATTAAATTTGCTTCTTCTAACATTTGAAATGTTATTATGGCACATCCTTCTTCGGCATTACCAAATAACTCTTCTTCATTGTTATCAGTATATAACTTTGATGCGGATAAAATAGAGGAACTATAGGCATCAAATTTTTTATTAACATCTTTTAAAGAACCTATGCGCGGTAGAGCCAAAACTAAAATAATACCAATTATAGTTATTGTTATTATCACTTCTATTATTGTAAAACCTAATTGATTTTTATTATTTCTTGACATTTCATCCACCTCATTTTTCTTTTGGCTTATTCTACACAAGATGTTAAAATACTTACTTCATAAGGAACTGTTTTGTTAATAGATACTCCACTATTAGCAAATTGAACAGTAATAGTTAATTTGATTTCTTCACCAGGATTTAATTCTTGGTTTTTTATATCATTATGATTTAAGATAATGGGATAAATGTCATTAGCGGCATTATCATTATTTATATAATCAGGAGTTTCTGATAAACCATCTATTTTAGCTTTTAAGTTTCCATTATTTTTTATCGTTATAATATAAGTTAGGGTATCATCTGGAGCGGATAAGTTAAAAGTGAAACTTGCTGTTTTACCGTTATTAGTGATATCAGATACAGCAGTTGGTAGAATCGTTCCACCTTTTATAGCAGTACCTTCTTGAATATTTACAATTTCTACTTCATATATTTTATCGTTTTTGATTCTTTCACTTAAACGCATAGATATTAAGGCAAAACCTACACTTAAAACTATTATTGTTATACATAATAGTAAAATAATTATATTTTTATTTCTTACTATTTTTTTCATGAACAAATCCCCTCACTTTTATTCTCTATAGAACCATTATAACAGAATTTATAGGATTCTATATTAATTTGTGCATAAACTTTACTATTTTCTATATAATACCAGCTATCAGTTGTTGGAAAAATGGTGTTGGCACTATCACCAGGAATATATTGTATTGGCATTCTACTATCATCTTTAGTTTGATTTTTTACATTAGCATTTATCATATAAGTAATTAATTTTTGATATATTTCGTCAGCATATACTTCTGCAGATGACTTTTCAATTTTAGATTGTGTAGTTACTTCTTCTTTAGCATATTCACTTATATAATCTCTAGATTGTAGATATAATTGCCATAATAACTCTTCTTCTGTTGTTATATCAAAAGTCTCTTCTTTAATTTTATCTTTTAGAGTCTTTTTTAATTGTTTTATTTCAATTACTTTATTATTTTCTTGTAATTTTTTATTTATAATATTAAGACACTCTTCATAGATAGTATTATCATTATAATTAATTACTTCTATGCTAGAGACATTTAATTTATTGTTGTTAAGTAGTAAATCCATAATATCTTTTATCGCTTTATTTATTTTTTGTTCTTCAATATTTTTATTAGCTAGAAAGACTGCTTCTTCGTTTTCAATAAAAATATTTTTTAAGATTTTATTTTTATTTATAATAAGAAGAAATTTAGGCCCTGTTGGAATATTTATTTCTATAGCTGTTTCATAATTACTGTTTCTCCATAATTTTTCACTACTACCTTTTAATGCTTCTTGTTCAGGAATAAACTTGGTAATTGCCAAATAAATTACGACTATTAGTATGATAATAACTTCTAAAGCATAAAATATAACTTTTCTTTTCATACTATCCTGTAAACTTTGGAGATAATTTTAAGGTTATTTCTAATCCAGGTGTTATTTCTGTATTTTCACTAATACTTTGTGAAGTAACATAACCTACTCCTTCAAGTTTTACTTTTACTCCTAATTGTTTTAGTAAATTATTGGCAACTTTAGATGATAATCCAACTACATTTGGTATTTTTAATTTAGAGTCGTTTGTAATTAAATAAACAGTATCTTTATTAGTTATTTTATCATTTTTTTCAGGATATTGTTTTATAACTTTAGTTCCAGAACCTATAATTTTATAATTAATTCCTGATGCTTTTAAAGAAGTTTTTACACTTTCAATATTTTTATTTAGGAAACTTGGTACTTTATATTCAGAAATTTCTATTTCAGGAGTCTTAGTATCATCATTTCCATAATATTTTGATGCATTATTTACAATTTCTTTAATAGCATTAGATAAAGGTTTTTGACTTCCTCCAGAAGGACGTTTTACTGAAGCATAAATTATTAGTTTAGGATCACTTTTTGGATAAATCCCAGCAAATGAAGAAATAATATCTTCTTTTCCTGTTAAATATCCGCCTCCGTTTTCTGCAGCAATTTGTGCTGTTCCTGTTTTTCCAATTAGTTCACCACTTGGTATTCTAAAGCCACTACCGGTATTTCCATAACCATTTACACAGTCATCCATTAACTGAATCATTTTTTGAACTGTTTCTGTTGAGGCAACACGTTCTATTTCAGTGCTCTTGTTTTTTAAGATAACTTCTTTAGTGTCAGGGTCAACTATCTTTTTTACTACGTATGGTTCTAGTAAAATTCCGTCGTTTGTAAGGGCAGTCATTGCTTTAACATTTTGAATTGGTGTTGTAGTTATACCTTGACCAAAGCCAGCATTATAAATTTCAGTTTCATACTTGAAATCAAGTTTTCCTGCTTCTTCATTAGGAAGAGTAATACCTGTTTTACGACCGAAGCCAAGTTTTTTATAGTATTCTCTTAACATAGAACTATTTAGATGACGATTTATTAAGTTAATAACTCCAACGTTACTACTCATTGCATAACCTTTATCAAAAGTGATAGTTCCCCAACCATTACGGTCCCAGTCACCAATTTCAGTTCCATCGGTTGTGGTATAAACTCCTGATTTATATGTTTCACTACCATTATAAACGCCATTTTCCATTGCAGCCATATATGTAAATGTTTTCATAGTGGATCCTGGTTCATATGGAGATGATACAGTAGGATCAAGATAGTTAGTTATATCTCTAACATTAGGATCAAATGATGGAGTTGTTGCAGTTGCAAGTAAAGCTCCTGTTTTAGCATCCATAATAGTGATATTAAACCATTCCCAGTCATAATTAATATCTGAATTATTTAAAGCTTGTTCTACAAAGAATTGAATTTGACTATCGATAGTTAAGTAGACATCTTTTCCTTGAGATGCTTCTTGTCTTCTTTCAGGAGTATCAGCAATACGATATCCTTTTAAATCTTTTTGATATTCTACATATCCGTCTTTTCCTTTTAAGATTTTGTCATAATACTTTTCAATTCCCATTTCACCCGTTATAGTTTCTTCACCAGTTTCTTCATCTATTTCATCTTTAGCATAACCAACTGTATATGAAGCAAAGTCTCCCTTAGGATAATATCTTTTATAACTTTCTATAAAGTCGATTCCTGGTAGTTCTAATTCTTCTATTTTAGTTTTTGTTAATTCTGATAAACCTTTTCCTTTACTACCAAATTCTGTTTGATAGACATTTTCTTTATTTAAATATTTAAGAATTTCTTCTTTTTTCATACCTAAGATTGGAGCTAATTTAGAGGCAGTTTCTTCTTTATTTACAACATGTTGTGGTTTCTTCTTATTAGTAGTTCTTTTAGGATCTAGATATGCAATTATTTTATAAGATGAAACATTTTGAGCTAAAGCATCACCATCAGCAGTATAGATACTACCACGTTCTGCAGTTAGTGTTTCACGTGCTGTTGTTCTACGACTAGCTAAATCCTTTAGATTTACGCCATCAACTTCAGGAGATAAAGCAAGTTGCGCCACACGTAGAATCATTAAAACAAACAAAAAAAGAGAAATCAAAATGATACCTTTGGAATATTTGATATTATTTTTCTTTCTCTTTTTTACTTTTGCCATTCTTTCACATCCTATTTATTTTCACTTACTGTCTTAATGTTACTATTATTATAACTTAATCCTTGTTGTTCTGCAACTTCTTGAATTTTAGTAAGGGATGCTAATTCATTAATGGTCATTGCCAAACTTTCATTTGTTCTTTGTTGTTCTTCTATTTGTTGTTTTTGTCTTTCTACTTCGTAGTTTATATTAGCTAATGTTGCTTTAGAAAAGACAATAGAAATTGGAGAAATCACAAGTAAGAATAAAGCAAGTGTATATAATAATTTTTCAAATTTTGACATCTTTAGTCTTTTCTTGATTTTTCTCATATTTCTCTCTCCTTCTATTTTATTCTTTCAATTACTCGTAGTTTTGCACTTCTAGAACGTGAATTTTTTTCTAATTCTTCTTCACTTGGAAGAATTGCTTTATTTACTACTAGTTTAAAGTCTGGTAAGTATTCATCGGGAATATTAGGAAGTCCCTTTACTTTTTCATCTATTTTACATTTTTCTTTAAATATATTTTTTACAATTCGATCTTCTAGAGAATGGAAGGTTATAACTGCTACTCTTCCACCTACCTTTAGCATTGATAGTGCTTGTTCTAAGGCGGGTTCTAGAACATCTAATTCGTGATTCACTTCAATTCTAATTGCTTGAAAAATTTGACGTGCAGGATGTTTTTTCAATCTTTCTTTCATAGGAACTGCACTTTTAATTATTTCCACCAATTCTAATGTAGTTTCAATTTTTTTGCTTTTTCGATATTCTACTATTTTTCGAGCAATATTTTTAGAGAATTTATCTTCTCCGTATTTATAGAATATGTTAACTAAATCTTGTTCTTTATAGTTATTTACAACTTCATATGCAGATAAAGGATTATCTTTATTCATTCTCATATCAAGCCTTGCATCTTCGTGATATGAAAAGCCACGTGAAGCATCATCTAATTGAGGAGATGAAACTCCTAAATCAAAAAGAATGCCGTCTACTTTTTCAACACCACGTTTTGCTAACTCTTCTTTAAGATTTACAAAATTACTATTGATGATAGTGAAGTTAGTACCGATTGCTTTTAAGCGTTCGGTACTATGCCGAATTGCTTCACTATCTTGGTCAAAGGCGAATAAGGCCCCTCTTTTTATTCGTTGCAAGATATAACTACTATGTCCACCGTAGCCTAGAGTACAATCAACAATTGTACTGTCTTCTTTTAAGTTTAATGCCTTTATTGATTCTTCAAGTAAGACACTTATATGTTTTTCCATTAGACATCCACACTTCCGTCAAATAAATTTTCAGCTATATCGGACATATTTGATGAAGCAGAATCGAAGAAATCTTCCCAAGCATCTTTGGACCATATTTCCAATCTATCACCAGTACCAATTACAACACAATCCTTTTTGATACCAGCATAGTTAATTAGGGGGGAGGTAATATTAATACGGCCTTGCTTGTCAAATTCTGCTACAGTAGCACCGGATAAGAAAAAACGTGTGAAATTTCTTGCATCTTTCTTAGTAAATGGTAAGGATTCTAGTTTATGGACTATTTGTTCCCATCTATCTGTTGGATAAGCAAATAAACAGTTTTCTATACCTCTTGTTATTACGAACTTATCACCTAATTCTGTTCTAAACTTTGATGGAATAATTAATCTGCCTTTATCATCAATTGTGTGATGATATTCTCCTATAAACATAAAAATCCCCCACTTTTCACCACCAGTTACCACTGATTAATTATATATTACCGAAAATGATTTTATTTGTAAATATGAGAAAGCAAAAAAAAATAGTGTTTACATTTTTTTGACAAAGAAAAAAGTCACATTGTTTCTGTGACCTTTTGCATTACCTTTGGAGCTTCACACATAGGACCTTGATAACCTACTTCATCTAGATATTTTCTATATAAAGCTGCTTGTAATAACAATTCTGTATCAGGATCAAGACCAGAATTTTCTGTTGCATACCAAATATCATAGCTTAATCTTTCCTGTTGTTCACTATAGAAAGGATATGGTTCTTCTAGTCTTTTGAAATCCTCCATTGTAAATATTCCATTAAACGTTAAATCAATTACTGTTTTTCTATCAGGAGTTATAGAATAAGCGTGATGGAAGTTACTACCAAATATGTTTTTACATAATGAGACCTCGGAATAATTATCTTCAAAAATACCAGCTAATATTGAAGTGTGAGAATAACAACGATTAGCAAATGGTACTTTTTCAAGATATTCCATAAGTTCTTGATTATCCTTTAATGCTTCTGTTGCGACTATGAAGTGATAGTCTCCAAGTTTTTCGCTAAATATAGAAAATGTATCTTTAGAATCAAAGCTTATATCATCTATTACAGGTAGTCGTAGTAAGCTATGAATTATCTCTTCATTTTCATTTGGATTTTCTAACATTCCTAAATGTTTTATCGAATCTCTTATCATACCTCTTTCATCATACCCAAAATATTTAGCTATTTCATAGAACCGTTTTATATAATCAGGTTCAAAGAGTATTGCCATTTTTAGTTCATCAAATTGCAACCCTGGTATACCTTCTGTATCTGGTGAGAATACAAATTCTTGAGGATTTATTCTTTGAAAAGCTCTTATTATTCTTTCACTTTGTTGATCATAGTAATCCGTACTCTTTTTTTCAACAGACTCATATATTTCTTGACATGGATTTAACATAAGGTATTCACCCTTTTTTGCGCAATATAATAACACAAATAAAAAGAAATAGCAATTATTTACTATTTCTTCTTTTTTCTTTTATTTCCTCTTTAATTAATTTAACAAACTCACTTTGGGATACTGTTGTTGTATCTTTTTGTCCATGTAGACGATAACTAATTGTGTTATCTTGTTTTTCGTTGTCTCCTAAAATTAAAGTATATGGAACTTTTTTAGTTTGTGCTTCTCTTAAACGATAACCTAGTTTTTCATTTCTATCATCAAGTTCAGCACGAATTCCTTCTTCTTTCAATTTTTCAGTAACAACACTTGCATAGTCTCCTTGGAATTCAGATGATACTGGAATTACTTCTACTTGTGTTGGAGCAAGCCATGTTGGGAAAGCTCCTTTAGTTTCTTCAATTAAGAAAGCAGTGAAACGGTCAAATGTTCCAAATATAGCTCTATGGATAACAACAGGAGTTTGTTTTTCACCATTTGAATCAATGTAGTTAAGTTCAAATCTTCTTGGTAACAAGAAATCCAATTGACAAGTTGAAAGTGTTACTTCTGGTCCGACTGCAGGTTTTACTTCAACATCTAATTTTGGACCATAGAAAGCAGCCTCTCCTTCTGCTTCAAAGTATTCTACTCCCATTTCATTTAAAACTTCACGTAGTTTGTTTTCAGCAGCGTCCCACATCTCGTCATCATCAAAGTATTTTTCTTTATCATTTTTATCTCTTAAAGATAATCTAAATTTATAGTCTTTAATGCCAAAGTCTTTATATACATCTAAGATTAAACTCACTACTTTCTTAAATTCATCACCTATTTGGTCAGGTCTTACGAATAAGTGAGCATCATTTTGACACATACAACGAACTCTTTCTAATCCTTTTACAGCACCACTTGCTTCATATCTAAAATCAGTTGCGAACTCTCCAATACGAATTGGTAAATCACGATATGAATGCATTTTGTTTTTATATACTAGCATGTGGTGAGGACAGTTCATTGGACGAAGAACAAATTCTTCTTCATCTACTTTCATCATTGGGAACATATTTTCTTTGTAATGATCCCAGTGACCAGATGTTTTATATAAATCAACTGTTCCAACACATGGTGTATAGACATGGTTATAACCCATTTTTTCTTCTTTTTCATAGATATAGTTTTCTAGTTCATGACGAATTAGTGCTCCATTTGGTAACCATAGTGGCATACCTGAACCTACTAGTTCATGAGTCATAAATAGTTCTTGTTCTTTTCCTATTTTTCGATGATCTCTTTCTTTTGCTTCTTCTAATTCACGAAGGTAGTTTTCTAAATCTTCTTCTGTTTCAAAACAAACCCCATAAATTCTTTGAAGCATTTTGTTTTTAGCATCGCCTTTCCAGTAAGCACCACTATGTTTAATTAGCTTAAAGTGTTTTAATAATTTTACACTTTCAACATGTGGTCCACGACATAAATCAGTGAAATCTCCTTGTGTGTAGCAAGAAATAGTTTCTTCGTTTTCATCCATGCGAGATATTAAATCTTGTTTATATGGGTCATCTTTAAACATTTCTTTTGCTTCTTCTTTAGATAGTTCGTGACGAACAATACGTTTTCCATCTTTAGAAATCTTTTTCATTTCACGTTCTATCTTTGGTAAATCTTCATCTGTTAATGTTTTATCTCCTAGGTCAATGTCATAATAGAAACCATCTTCAATTACAGGTCCTACCCAGAACTTTGCTTCAGGATAGAGATGTTTTACTGCTTGTGCTAATAGATGGGCACAAGAATGATTCATTACACTTAGTTTTTCATCTTCTTTAATATTTATCATATTATCACTCCTTCTTTTATTTTTTTTGTAATACAACAGGTTGTTCGACCATAATACCTAGTCCTCCTTGGCGATTGGGATTACGATACGGCAATAGCGTTGCGGTTCGTCTCTTTCTTCCTCCCTCACTTCTTACCAATATGAAGTTACCACGTAAAATGTCTTCTCTGCTGACAAAGTCTATATTTACTCTCCTTGGTCTTGGTTTTCCTTGGCTTTCTACGAATTCTTCCATTCTTTCATGTGATATCCAACCTTTTAGGTCGCATTCAAGCCCTACATAATCTTCGATAAATTCTCTTGTAGTTACTGTACCTTTGGCACTAACATTTTGTCTTTTCCCCATATTTTTTCTCCTAACAATTAATTTATCTATAAAAAAAACACTCCTATATAAGGAGTGTAATTTTTACACGGTACCATCCCTGGTTTTTCTTAATTATGATAACGGTTAGACCGGAATTACTTTTCATAACTCTACTCTAAAGGGAGTAATAAATTAATCTTTTCTTCGTTTCCACCAACCACGAAGTCTCTTTAAAAAGGTGTTAATTTATCATATCCTTTGTCAATGTATTTCTTTGTTACAACTTAATAATAGCACTTTTTTTATTATTCTTCAAGTTTTTTTATCTACTTGTCCAAGATGTAGGAACATTCATAACTGATTGTAGTCCTTTAAAACCTTGATAATATCTACTCTTTCCATAAGTGAAAAATCTATTTAAATTTGGACAAGAACTATTGCCATTTAGATATGAACAATCTACTAAAGCAATATGTAAATGGTTACCGGTAGCAATACCAGTTTGTCCCATGAACCCTAAGTAATCATTAATAGTAACTGGTTTTCCTACATATAAATTTGGAGCATATCTTGATAAGTGTACATATTGTGATGTATATACCTTTCCATTAATGTTGTGATTAACCATAACTATTTTAGCACCAGCGTAATCAGTATAAATACTTGATATTACTCCATTTGCGACAGGATATATTGCTTCACTCGTACCTCTTGGACTAGTTATATCTAAAGCAAAGTGAGAAGCACTTGGATAACTAGTAATTGTTCCCATTTCCGTTGGTAAATACCAGATTCTCTTAGGTGCTGTTAAAGTGGAAACGGTATTTTGTTTAGTTGGTAAAGATACTGGTGTCAATGTTGACTCTGTTTCATAATTACCTGTTTTCATCTCTTTATATATTTGAAAAACACTTTTACTACCATCTTTATTATTTGTAGTAGTTTTTTTCTCAGCAACTTTAACCATAGCCATATCTTTAGTATTTATTAATTCATATTCTAGTTGCATCGTTTGAGGAGTTAGACTTTTATTATAATAAACTAATATAAAAGATACCAATAAAATAATTATTGATAGTCGTTTAATATTTTGTTGTGTTAATAATTTGTTTATTATATTCATCATTTTCGCCCCTCAAAAAGTGATGTTATAATACCACAAAAAATCATTTTTGTAAATAAAAACAGGTTAGTTTCTCCTGTTTTTACCAATTAATTCCATAGGAATAGTAAGTTGTTTTATACGTTCAATAATACGTCTTGCTTTTACTTTATCTACACCAGATGAGGTTGTGGCAAAGATTGTTTCTAATTCTTTTAAGTTTAAATTAGAAGTAAAAAATGTTGGTAGATGATTTTGCATTCTATATTGTAATATAGGTCCTAGTACTTCATCTCGTGACCAGGCGCTTTCATTTTCTGCTCCTATATCATCTAATAAAAGTAAAGGTGATTTTTTTATATAGTCAAAGCGTTCATTATAATCTGTTTGAAATGATGATTTTAAACTTCTTAAAAATTCTGGATAATATACTAAGGCAGATGCTACTTTCTTTTTAGCCATTTCATTTAGAAGAGCAGCAATTAAATAAGTTTTTCCACTACCAAAACTTCCTGTTAAATATAGTCCTTTAGGTTTTTCTCCTTTTTGGTATTTTTCCATAAATTCTTTAAAATAATGAATAATAGGAATTCTAGCTTTATCATCAGTATAGACCTCTTGTAAGTTAGCATTAGCTATTTCTTCTGGCATATCAAATAGTTCAAGATTATCTTTATAAGCATCATCTTTTAGTCTTTTTTGTTCATGTTTACAAGCAACATAAGAAAAGATAATAGTGTTGTTGTTTTTTTCAGGAGTGTAGCAATACCCTACTACTCTATTTTTACAATGATTTAGTCCTCGACAATAATGACAATTTTTAGATTCTTTAAAAGCATCTTGTAGGGATGAGGTGTATTTCATTAAAATATCTTCACTAATAGGAAGTGTTTTTAGATAATTATAAAACTCTTTATCACTACAAGCATCTTGAAAAGAATGTACTAAATCTAGTTTATTATCTTTATCTATTACTTCATTTATATTTTTCATTTAATCACCAACTTCATTTTTATTTTATCTTGTTTTTTTAACTTTGTAAATTACCATCTGTTGTTATGGTTTGATTTTTAGGATAGATTGTTATAGTTCCAACATCTTTAGTCTTTAAATTAGGAATATTATATTTTTCAAGTTTTAATAATACTTCTTTACTTGGATGATTATAACGATTGTTTTTACCTACAGATATAATAGTTAGTTTAGGAGAAAGTTCTTTTAATAATTTAGTACTTGTCGAAGTGTTTGAACCATGATGAGCTAGTTTTATAATATCAGGTTTTAAATTATAGTTTTTTACAATATATTTTTCAGATATTTTAGTAGCATCTCCTAAAAATAAAATATTTAAATTTTTATGCATTACATAGTAAATAGAACTAGAAGTGTTTTCTTCTTGCCAAGCTTTATTTAATTCAATTATTTTAAAGTTACCTAAAGAAATTATTTCATCTTGTTTACTTTTACTTGTTTTTTTCCACTTGCTTATTTCTTTTTCTATTTCTTTTTTAGAGCCTAAATTTATTTTTATTTTCTCTATTTTAAAATTATTATTTAAATAAAATATATCACCCATATGATCGTAATCTCCATGTGTAAGTAAGGCAAATTTTAGTTTTTTTATACCTAAACTTTTTAATAAGGGAATAATTTTATATTTCGCAACACTATCTTCACTATATATATTTCCTCCTGTATCTATTAAGAGAGCTTCACCTTTGGAGTAAAGTAAGGCACTATCTCCCTGCCCTACATCTATTATTTTTATAAAATCTTGATATGTATATGGTATAAGGTAATGAATAAGAAAGAAGATGATAGTTAGTATTTTTATTATTTTATTTTTCTTAGTTATAAATAAATAGATAAGTAATCCTTCTATTAGATAAATAATAATAGTTGTTTTAGGAAAGATAAGAGTTCCAAATTTAATTTTAGTTAAGAAAAGAGAAGTGTTTTCTAATATATCAATTAATAATTCGTAAACAACTATAAATGGTTTAAATATAGAAGTTATAATGGTCATAGGAAATATTATGATATTTACATATGGTATATAAAATAAGTTATAAAAAATACTTAGAATATTTATTTGATAAAAGAAATAGAGACTAATGGGTATACTTATTAAAAAAGATAAATAAGAACTAATAAGTAAAGTTTTAAAATATGAAGTGTTAGGAGTTAAAAAATATAATAGTCCAATACTTATTATAAATGAATAATAAAAAGCAACATCACATAAAAAGTAAGGATTTAATAAAAGAGTAATAATTAAAGTTATTAGTATTAATATTTCTTTAGCAAGATTTAGTTTGGCTATTTTATTTAATTTCCAGAGAGTATAAAATAATACGCCTCTTAGAATAGAGGCACTTAAACCTAGTATTAAAGTATAGAAAAA
The DNA here is from genome assembly GCA_944332465.1 of uncultured Bacilli bacterium. Taxonomy (GTDB): domain Bacteria; phylum Bacillota_I; class Bacilli_A; order RF39; family UBA660; genus Faecimonas. The sequence goes on from CALVJZ010000004.1 coordinate 19,673, forward strand.
TAATATTATGATAATTATTAGGTAAGATAATTTTTGATTTACTTTTAGTTTGTTTAATATTTTTTCTAAGAAATTAGCAATCATATAAAACTGCATACCACTTATAGCAAATAAATGACTTATACCATTTTGTTCATAGGAAGTTTTTACATCTTCTTTTATATTATCTGTTATACCAAGTAAAAATGCTTGTTCATAGGGATTAGTTAAATAGTTTATTAATAATTCTTTTAGACTATAAAATATATTTTTATTTGTTTTTATTATTTTTATTTTATCTATTTTTATTAAGTGATAAATCTTTTTTGTTTCTAAGTAAAAGCGATAGTTAAATAAATTTTTAGTGGTATTTTTTTCTGGTTTTGATATTTTGCCAGTTACTAATACTTTATCTCCTAAAGATAAATCTTTTTTATTATGATAGATTGTTCCTCTTATTTTTTCTTTTCCTTGAATAATTAAAGTTGTTTTATCTTGTTCTTTGGTAATATCTATTATTGTGCCAATTACTTCTTTGGTAGATTTAGAATAATACTCTTTTTTAGGGGTAATAATTCTAATAAGGGATATAATTATTACGATTATGGTTAAGAAAATAAATAATTTTTTAGACTGTAATATAGTCTTTAATTTCATTATAGGTACTGTCTCCTATACCTGAAACATTTTTTATATCTTCAATAGAAGTAAATGGTGTTTTTTCACGATATGAGATGATAGCTAAAGCTTTTGTTTCTCCTATACCACTTAAAGTCATTAATTCTTCTTTAGTTGCGGTATTAATGTTTATAAGAGTTTCATTGTTTTCTATAGCATTATCACTTATACAAGCATCATTTTCTATTTTACTTTCTTCACTATTTTGACATTTTTCTTGTAGATATTCTTCTTCTTGTTTTGTTGTAAGCCAATTATTTACTTCATATTCACTATAGATAATAATTACCATTTCATCTTCTATTTTTTTGCTTAAATTAATAACCGAAGTATCTGCTATATCAGTTAGACCTCCTGCTTTGTTGATTACATCAATTACACGAGATGTTGAAGGTAATTCATAAATTCCTGGTGATATTACTTCACCTTTGATATCAACCATATAAAGTTTTTCAGTATCTTCTTTTTTAGTTTCTTTTTTTATTTTTTCGACAGCTACCTTTTCTATTTTTTTCTCTTTCTTTGGCTCATAGAAATAAATTATGCTACTAATTGTTGTGGCAAGAACAATAACAAGAGAAATTCCTAATATTATTTGTTTACGATAACGATAATGAAATGTCATACTACCTCCTTTCTTCTTTATTATTTGCAAAAAAAAGAAAAGTTCCTAGACTGAAACTTTTCTTTGTTTTCTTACTAAAACAACAGGTTTTTCTTCTTTTTCTTCTTCTGGAGTAGCATACTGTAAAACACTATCTGTTAAAAACTTTTCAACTGCAAAGATATCGTTGGTAGTGATATTTCCACCAGCACTTTGTTTGTTACCGCCACCACTTTGAACAATAGGTTCTCCTTCTTCTCTTGGAAAGGTAGCATTTTGTACTCCTGATAAGATTTCACCAACATCAATGTTACATTTACTTCTAGCACTTATTCCTACTCTATCATCACTTACTTTTCCTATGACAAAGCATGCATCAGCATATTTTAACATTTTATCGGCGGCTTTAGCTAAATCTACTTGACGATAAACTGTACCGGGAGCTTTTCTATTCAAAGTAAAGGATACAGTTGGTTCACCTAATAACTTGGGATAAGCTTGAATAATAGTATTTCTTACGACAAGTTCAATACCATCTTCAGAAGTTTCTTTCATTTCTTCTCCAAATAATAACTGATAAATAGTTCTTTCTTCTTCAAAGTTAGAAATAAATAATCTATTAACGGCATCGTAGTTAGCACCTTTTTTCCATAGTTTTTCGGCAGTATCAAAAGTAGTTGGTGTTGTATTCTTTTGAAAACGTTTAGTATCTAAAATAATTCCTGCTAAAAGATAATCAGCTACAGTACTAATTTCTTTTATTTGTTTTGCAATTAATAACTGAGAGATTATTTCACAGGTACTAGATGCTCTTTCATCAATATATTGTGGAGTTGTTTTTAAACTAAACTCATCTGTTTCATGATGGTCAATTACAAAAGTTTTGCCAACTGGCCCTAAGTCATATTGAGTTGCTAGTAAATATGGTTTATTGGTATCGACAATAACTAGTGCATCTTGATCTTTAGCACTATCACGATATTCTTTTAAAGTTATATAATTAAAATAATCTTTAGTATCATCTATTACTTTTTTTACACCTGGATCCATTGTTTCCTGTGGATCATTTACAATAATATAAGCCTTTTTACGATAGTGTTTTGCAAGAGTTGCTATACCTAAAGCGGCACCTATCGCATCATAATCTAAGTTATTATGTCCTATAATAAATATTTTATCTGATGTTGTTATAAATTTTAGTAATTCTTCTTGAAATTTTTTCTTTTTTTGATTCATTTTATATCCGTCTCCTAGATGAGACATACTATATCATTTAGTTTGGTTAATGTCAATTAGCCTTTTTCTCTTTTGCTTCTTTTGCTAAACCATTTTCAACACTTACTCTCTGAACAATAGTTAAAGCTGCTATTAAACAGATAGTAAAACTTCCTCCGTAACTCATAAATGGAAGTGGAACACCAGTCATTGGCATCAATCCAAAGATTCCCATTAAGTTAATAGCGATATGTAAGAAAATATAAACTGCGACTCCATAACATAATAATGCTCCTCTATTAGTAGGACTTTCTCTACCTATTTTTAAAATTCTATATAACAAGAACATATATAATAAAATTATACCTATACCAGAGACTAAACCTAATTCTTCAACAATTATAGCGAAGATAAAGTCTGTATATGGTTCTGGTAAATATAAATATTTTTGAGTACTATTTCCTAATCCTACACCAGTTAATCCACCATTATTAATAGCAATATAACAGTTACATACTTGGTTTCCTGATGTTAATAGTTTGTCACAAGGATTACTAAAATCAAAACGTTCAAGTTGGCGCTCTTGTAAGAGATTTTTACCTGCTCCTAAAAGAATAATACCAGCAAATACTATTAATCCTAATACTCCAAAGACGGTTTTTACTTTTATTTCTTTTAAAATAGGTGCCGCTAAAAACATAGTACCTACTATTACCATATAAATAATAGCTGTACCTAAGTCTGGTTGGACAAATATTAATAATGTAATAAGAACACATATCCCAAGAGGTAATAAACTTTTAGCATAACTTGTCATCTTTTTATTTTTTTCATAGTATCTAGCAAGCCAAACAATAGTAATTATTTTAGCAAATTCACTAGGTTGTAAACTAATAATTCCTAAATCATACCAAGAAATAGCTCTGTTTTTCGCTTGTCCTATTAATAATAAACCAAATAAACTTAAGATAATTATGCCAATTAGCCCCCAGGATAAGGTTCCATAGGTTTTGGTAGTAAATTTAATCATTATAAGAGACATAATTAGTCCACCAAGTAAGAATGCTGCTTGTTTTATAAAATAATTATAAGGGCTTACAGCATGTGACATATAGGCAGTTACATTAGAGGCCGAAAAGACCATAACAAGTCCTATAATAAAAAGTAAAACTGAGACAATTAGTAATGGTTTATCAACGTGTTTTATAATCTTTTTCGTATTGACCACTCCTATTCTATCTTTGTTCTATATTTTAATATATCATATTTTTTAACCTTTTTAAAATAGTGTTTTATCTATCAAGGTAATTTGTTCACGGATTTTGTAAATTTACATATTTTATATTAGATAAGTAAAGGAGGCTATCTTATGTATTATTATGGTAATCAAACAACTTGTGGACAATATCAAAATATGTATTATCCATATTCTTATGGAACAAGGTCTAATTACGCAATTGTCTTAGTATTATTTATTTTACTTGTAATTGTGTTAGGTTCACGTTTTTCTTCTTAGTATCTAGGAAAAAGCATAGAAAATATGCTTTTTTTCTTTTCATTTAGATTATTTTTTGATAAACTATACTTGCGTAAAGAGGTGGTAACATGCTAAAAACAAAGGATATTTTAGATGAAAAAGATAAACGTTTAAGAATGGTTAGTAAAGAAGTTAGTTTTCCTTTAACTAAAAAAGATAAAGATTTAATAGATACAATGATAAAATATTTACATGATTCACAAATAGAAGAAATAGCGGAAAAATATGATTTACGTCCTGGTATGGGAATGTCTGCGATACAACTTGGAGTTGCGAAAAGATATTTTGTTGTGGTTAATGAAATTGATGAGGGTGAATTTGAAACTTATGTTTTGATTAATCCTAAAATAATTAGTAATTCAGTCGAAAAGATTTATGTTGAAATGGGAGAAGGTTGTCTATCAGTCAATCGTCCTGTTGAAGGTATTGTTCCAAGATATGCTAGAGTTACGTTAGAAGCTTATGATATGGAAGGAAGAAAGATTCACGTTAGAGGTCGTGAAGAATTAGCTATTTGTTTTCAACATGAACTTGATCATTTAAATGGTATTTTATTTGTTGATCATATCGATAAAAAAGACCCTTTCAAAGGAAAGGATCAATATAGAGCTATTTAGCTCTTTTTTTTATTTATATACTTTTTGTAATACTTCTTCTTTTGTAGGTGGTGAAAGATTTAAATAATTTAATATTTCATCTGTTGACTGATTTTTTAAATTGTTAGTTACATATATCATACTAGGTAAAATACTTTTATCACTTTTATATCTTTCAAACATAATATCAGCATAGTACTTTCCTTCAATGTATGGGTATAACGATAATAAAAGTGTTGGTGTTTCTATACTTTCTACTATAAGGTCGTCTACTCTTTTTAAAACTCTTCTTTTTAGTTCAGATGGAGATAAGGTGTCAGTCCAATTATTTTGTTCTATGGCTATTTCTTCCTCTTCTGTAATAACTTCTCCTTCTATTCTACTATTTAAATAACTTATAATATCCGCTAGAGATTCTCCATTCTCATAAACATAATAACGTCTATTTTTATTATACTTATCTATTTCATCTTTTGGATAACCATGTTCTAGTAAGTAATTGCAAAAAACTTGTTCAAAAAATAACGAAGGAAATTCTTTCAAAGAAGAATATGTCGATTCTTCTTTAGCATGTATAGAAGCAAAATAGTGAATAAATTCATGAACTAAATCGATAGCATCTTCTATAGTGTTATTCCAAGGTGTATAAATATACCAATCATTATCTCCATAAACACATTGCCAAGTATCTCTATCTTTATCAATATATTCTTTTATTCTTTCATCATCGCTATCAGATATCAGTTTATCTTCTTGAAGACACTCATCAAATATTTTAGTCCAAGTATGACTAGGTTCTATTGTTTCTAAAAAACTTCTTACAAGATTTATAGAATCTTCTTTAGTAAAAGGTAAAGTTATTTCTTCTGTTTCTTTAGGTGGAGTTATTGTTGTTAATTCATATAAGGTGGTTTTACTCATTTGCCCTAGAAGATTAGATAGTTCTCCTTCAGAATAAAAAAAGTTTCTAATATTAGAGAGGTTTTTATCTAAGATTAAGTTTAAGAATGGAAAACGATACTTTTCATACATTGAAGTATATATTTTATCGACATCATAATCTTCTGTTGTTAAAAATTTTTTTAATTCTTCATAATCTTTACTATCAAAAAAGTAGGCATAAACTAAACCTAGTTCTGCACTAATTACATCTTCTGGATCAAAAGAGTATAAGCCATCTAATTTTTTATTTAATATAATATGTAAAAGATTTAATCTCTCCATTTCACTTGGAAATAAATCATCTTCTAAAAAAGATAATACATCAGCAGGATGAAGTTTGGTAATATAATCTAGGATAGATACTTTATCTGTTAAAAATATAGAAGCTTCTTCATCTACATAACTTATTTTATCGCCCTCTAGAAATGTTTTAAAAAAATCAGGATTCTTTTCTAAAAACTTTTTTAGACGAATCGCTTTATTTTTAGTTTTTTCATCATATTCAATAGGAAGTACTTTAGTTTTTAGAATCATTTGTTATCATCTTTCTATATTCTTGTTCTTTAGGAATAAGTCCTGCCATTCTAAGGGCATCTTTAGGAAGTCGAGCATTAACATTCTTAGCTAAATCTATCATTTTAGGAATCATGTCTTCTCCTTCTCTTTGTTTTCTTAAGGCTATATCTGAATGATAATATCCATAGACATAGCAAAACGCTTCTATTATTTTATAATAATTATCAATCAAATCAATGTTTTGTTCATCACATATAGAATCAATATATTGTTCTTGCATAAATGGTGTCATTTCTTCTACTTCTTCTTTTTCTTCTTCACTTAAGGAATCAAATTCTATAGCAGGTCTAACAGCAACATTATTAATAATACTATATAATAAAAGAACATATTCATTTAATTCCTGAGCGTAAGCTAAAGTTGAAATTTTTCTATCTCTATTAGCTTTTTCTACTTCTTCTTTAGGATAACCTCTTTTTATTAAGTAGTCACTTAATATTCCTTCAAAAAATATCGTAGCTATTTCACATTGGGGATTATATTTTGGAAAAACTTCACCCTCTTCTTCTATATAGTGAAAAAATTCGTGTGTTAGAGAAAAAACATCTTCCAAAGTGTTTTTCATTGGTACAAAGACAACTGGCTTTTTTTGATTTGTTTCGGTTTTCATTGGTGAATCGGGTGTTTCTTGTATTATTTTTATACTTTGGGCCTTTTTGCTTCTAGCGCTGGTAATAAGATCACCATTTAACTCCATATAAATTCCTTTATATAATAATTCTAAAGTTGGATCTATATCTATTAAAAACTCTCTAAATAACATTATTGTTTCTTGTCTAGACATAGGATATGTAATTTCTTCTAACTCATCAAGAGATACTAAGCTATCTAATACATTTTGTGATAGCTCTAATATATCTAAAATACCAGGTTCTATATCCCTTTCAAAAGGTGAAAATAAATTATTTTGTAGAAATGGAAGTTGTTCAGTAAGTAGATAGTTTATTAGATGATATCTATATGTTTTTTCTAACCAAATAAAGACATCTTCTTCTATTTCTTGTTGTTCTTCTTCTGATGCATGGAGATAATTGTATAGTCCTTCATAATCTTCGTTTGTATGAAAATAGTCGCATATTCCGCATAACTTTCTTAATTTATTTTCTTTGTTTTTATAGATTCCAATTTCATAGAAGCGACTTGTCCAGTAAAACAATACTTCTTCAGGGTTATCTACATATTTATCTTTTAAAAAACCAGTTGCATATTTGGGAGAAATACCATCTAAATACTTTAAAATGGATTGTCCTTTTTCTATATAAATAGTGCTATTTTCATCAATTAAACTAATCTTATCACCTTTTAAAAACACTCTAAAAAAGTCAGGATTTTTTTCTAATACTTTCTTAATCCTTTTAGCTTTTTCTTTAGTTTTTTCATCATATTCGATTGGTAATACACAAGTTTCTAAAATCATCTTTACACTTCTTTCTTTTTCTGATAACTAGATAATAGTCTTTTAGCAGTACTTAAGACTTCGTCATCTGCTGTTTTTTGACCACTTCTTATTTTATCTAATACTATATTTACAGTATTTGGATCTTTTTCTGTTTCTTCTAATAGTTTTTTTACTAATGGATAAGCAATGACATAAGGGGTTGCTGCTGCTATTTGCGCGGGCTCTGTTATAAGAATTTTATTTCTTATATCACAAAATGTTTTAGCAGTGTCTATTCCTTCATCATAGTATGGTGCTTGTTGCCTTATTTCATCTAACATTAATTCGTCTTCTATTGATAAACTATGTTTACTAGCTTGATTTCTTAGGAAAAGCAATTCATATATACAGTAAGCATTAGATGCTGTAGTAGTTTTTCTTTTATTTTCTCTTGCTTCTTTTACTCCAGTATAACCTAGTTCTTCTAAAAATGAAGCAAACAACATTTCAAAATAAATGGGTACAACTTCTGAAGTTAAATAATTTTTATTGGTATCTCTATACATTAAAGTATAAAAATGGAAAAATTCATGAACTAAAGCTAAGCCATCTTCTATTGTGTTTGAAAAATTGCAATGTATATTTTTCTTTCCTGATTCTTTACTTGTTGTAGCCCAGTCAGATGTAGGACTGTTACCTTCTACCCAGACACCTTGTTCTTTCATAATCTTTAATACTTCTTGGAGTTCATTAGTTTTATCTATCTTTTTTAGGAATGTTTCAAATAAAAAGGTTGATTCTTCTTTAGTCATGGGTGTTTTTAAAGATACACTTTCTAAAAAAGGGTTAGCTATTTCTAAAACACTTTTGGAAATTAGTTCTAAATCTAGTGGTATTTCATTACTATTTGGAAAGAAAACTTCCTTTAAAATGTCTAGGGAATTATTTATTAAAATTTCAGAGATACTAAAACGATACTCTTCGTTTAAATAGTCAATAAAATCTGTACTTAATAATTTTAATCTACCACTATAGTAATCATATAAATCTTCGTAGGTTCCGCCGCTATTTAAAATATAATCAGCAGCAGCAAGTCTATGGAAAGTTGACTGATACTTTTCATCTACTTCTACTTTTCCATCATAATAATCATTTAACCATACTAAAGCAGAAATACTTCTTTGATATGGTACTTTATCTTTTTTACAAATAAGAACAGCAAGTGTACTTGGTATTAAATATAAACCTTTAGAAAAGACACTTTCTCCTCTTCCTATGAAAATATTACTTTTAGGATTAATTAAACTTATTTCATCATCTTTTAAAAAAGCTTGAAAAAACTCTTCGTTACTTTCTAATAATTGTTTTAGGCGATATGCTCTTTTTTTAGTATTTTTATCATATTCGATTGGTACAACGCTTGTTTGTAATAACATAAATACTCCTCTTTCAAGTATTTTATTCTAAAGGACTTTTTAGATTTAGTCAATTAAAAAGAGAGCAATCGCTCTCTAAAGTGTTTCTACTGCTTCATTTAGTTTAACACTTACTAGTTTTGAAACTCCTGATTCTTGCATTGTAATTCCATATAATGTGTTTGCATATTCCATAGTCTTTTTCTTGTGTGTAATAATTAAAAATTGAGTTTTGTTTTTATAATGATTTAAGTATTTACCAAATTCACTTACATTTGCTTCATCTAGGGCTGCTTCTACTTCATCAAATAAACAGAATGGTACGGTTCTAACATTTAGTATAGCAAACAGTAGGGATATTGCGGTTAATGTTTTTTCGCCACCTGATAATAGAGAGATTGTCGTTAGTTTTTTACCTGGAGGAGAAGCAACTATTTCTACTCCTGTTGTTAAAAGGTTATTAGGATCAGTTAGTTTTAACTCAGCATTACCTCCCCCAAATAACTCTTTAAATACTTGTTTAAATTCTTTACTAATTTGGGTAAAGGTATTAGAAAATTCCTCTTTCATAACATCATCCATTTCATTCATGATTTCTAAAAGAGTATCTTCGGCTTTTAATAAGTCCTCTTTTTGTTTTGTTAAAAATTCATATCTGGTATTTACTCTTTCATATTCTTCTATAGCAGCAAGGTTTACCATACCAAGACGTTTAATTGTTGCTTTATAAGAGTTTACTTTCTGTCTTGCCTCTTCTGGATCAACATCTAAATGTGTTGTAGCTTTAGCCTTTTCAAAAGTTAATTCATAATCTGAGTTTAAAGTTTCTAACATTGTATCCATTTTAATTTCAATACGATTTTCTAAGACTTCTTTTTCATGTAAATCTTTTTCTAAATTACGTAAAGTATTATTTTTTAATTTATCACTAGCTATTCTTTCTTCATTTTTACGACGTAGTTCTTCAATATCATTTCTTATTTGTTCGATAGTTACTTGAAGAGTAGCTTTTTCAGCACTTAAAGTATGATATCTTTCAATTAGTTCTTGTTCTTTTTCACTTAAAGCATTATTTGACATAGCATTAAGCGTACTCCATGTTTTATTTATATCCTCTAAAAGACGTTTTTGTTCATTTATCTCTGTTTGTTTATTTTCATACTTTTCTTTCATAGTTACTTTTTCTTTGGAAATTATAAATTCTTTATCTTCGATTTTTTGCATTTCTTGTTCAACAGTTTCCAATTCAGTTTTAATTTCTTTTAATTCTAATTCTAAAACTTCTTTTTGTTCTATTAAACGTTTTAAATCTTGTTTTAAAAGAATAACACTTTTAGCTTGATAAATTGAACCACCGGTTAGACTTCCGCCGACATTAACAACATCGCCATCTAAACTTACTACTTTATATCGTTTATTTACAAGATGTGATAAATGAGTAGCAGAATCTAAATCTTTTGAAATAATTACAGTACCTAATTGATTTTCAATAATATTTTGATATCTCTTATCATAATCAATTAAATCACTTAGTATTCCTATAAAATCCTCTTCTTTTTCTAATAATTTTAGAGAGTCTTTATCAACATATCTTGAATTAATTACAGTTAACGGAAAGAAAGTTGCTCTACCTAGATGGTTATCTTTTAAATAGTTAATGGCTTTTTTAGCTGATGGTTCATCACTTGTGATAATAAAGTTTTTATTGGCAGAAATAGCAATATTTAAAGCTTTTACATATTTATCTTCTGTTGATAATAAATTACCTAAAGTATTATGGATACCAGAAATATTGGAATTTAAAACTTTTCTAACACTATTTGGTAAGTCTCCACCCTCTTCAATTTCTCTTTTTAAGCTATTAATTTTATGTTCTATAGATATTATACTTTGTTCATGAGATGAAAAATCACTTAGTAACATATTTTTCTTTTTCTTTTCGGTATCAAGATGTTTACTTATTTCTTGACCAGATTCTTCTTTTTTCTTACTATCAAGAACAATAAATTCTATTTCTTTTTGAAGTTTTTCTAGGTAGCCTTCTAATTTTTTCTTTTGTTCTAAAGTTGAACGTAATTCTTCTTCTATTTCTGATTGTTCCTTTTGTTGTTTTTTCTTTTCTTGTAATAGGTTTTTCTCACCATTTATTTTTTCAACCATTTCAGTTACTTCAAGTAATCTTCTTTGAAGAGAAGTTTGTTCTTTTTCTAGTTTTTCTATTTTATTAGCTTCTTCTAAGTCTTTAGCATCACTAGATGATGTTTCATTTGATAAAGTCATTACTTCTTTTTCTAGTTTTTCTTTTTCTTGTTTTACACGGTTTAAATCAATATTTAAGTTTTCAATATCATAGGCAAGTAAGGCAACTTCATAATTATCTAAACCTTTTTTGTTTTCTAAATAAATTTTAGCTTTTTCACTTTGTTCTTTTAAAGGTTCAACTTGTGTTTCTAGTTCTCCAATAATATCATTTACACGGTCTATATTATTATGTGTTCGATCTAGTTTTCGAAGGGCTTCTTCTTTACGCTTTTTATATTTTAAGATACCTGCTGCTTCTTCAAAGATTACACGTCTGTCATTAGGAGAATTACTTAATATTTTATCAACTTCACCTTGAGAAATAATATTAAATGATTCTTTTCCCATTCCTGTATCTAATAAGAGATTACTGATATCTTTAAGACGACATTTTTCACCATTTAAATAGTATTCATTTTCTCCACTACGATATACTCTTCTTTTAATTGATAGTTCTGTATATGGTACATTTAAAAAGTGATCAGAGTTATCAAAAATTAATTCTACAGAAGCAACGTTTAATGGATTACGAGTTTTACTACCGGAAAAGATAACATCACTCATAGAACCTTCTCCACGTAGAGTTTTAACAGATTGTTCTCCTAAGACCCATTTAACAGCATCTACAACATTACTTTTTCCTGAACCATTTGGTCCTACGATACATGTAGTTTTGTCATCTAATTTAATATCTAACTTATCTGCAAAGGACTTAAATCCACTTGCCACTATTTCTTTTAAGTACATACTCTTCACCCTGTAATTAAGTATACTATAAAATTCAAGGTAAAACAATCAAAAGGGTTTTAGACAAGAAAAAAAGTCACTTTTGTGACTTTTATCTAACTTTTATTTGTTCATGAGCTTCACTTTTTGAGACATCAGAATCTATTACGTCAGTTTGTGTAAAGAAAAATGACTCTGTTCTAACTTCTGGATTAGATACTAAAACAGATTTGATATTTATAAGACCTTTTTCTATTAAATCTAGTTTTTCAGAAAATGATAATTCTTTCCCTCCGCTGTACATGTCGTATTGTAAATTATATAAATCATTTGTTGCGGAAGCATATACCCCTTGTAATTCATAACCAATCTTTTCATTATTTTGATTTACTGAAACTATTGGTGCGGATTCGTCTATAACTTTTTCAATTCTTACACTTTTATATTCATCTGAAGTGATGGATAAGGCATCGCACGCTTCACTTTTTATAGCAGCTATATATCCTGACTCTACTATAGAAAGACCTTCTTCATCAATTAATTTTATATCATGTTCTTTGATTCGATAAAGAAGTTGCATAGTATCTGCTATTTCGTTTTCGTTAAGCGTATCACTTTCTAATAAATCTAATAATTCTTGTATATCTTCAGGTGTGTAAGCATCAATACTAGCTTGTTGTTCTTCTGTTAATTCATCATAACCTTTATCACTGAACTTAACATCCTTTAATAAGTTATAACGATTTATGCTTTGTTCTAGATTTGCTAAAGTATCAACTAATGATTCAGATTCATTATTATTACTATAACTGATTGAAGAGAAAACCTCATTATCAGTATTACTTGTTGTTTGTTCTAAAACCTCTGGAACTGTTTTTGTATCGCTAGTACTCATTCTACCAGAACAACCAAGCGTATATAAACATAATACACCTGCTGTTGCTAAAGGTATAATTCTTCCTAGCACTAAATTTTTGATATTTTTCATTAAAAAAAATCCCCCTGTTTTTTTATTTATCTATTTATTCTTCTTTTCTTTTATTTTTGGTTTTTCATCTTTTTTATGTCGAACTTTTCCGACACTTATTCCTCCAATTATAGCTGCTAAAGAGATAGCTGTTACATTTCTTATTAAATCACTATGATCTGCTTCTTGCTCTATTTCTACCTTTGGAGCTTCTATTTCTAATTCTTTAGCTTCTGCTACGCTTGGTGAGACAAGTGTTATTGAAAATGACATAAGGATGGCAATAGCTAAGCGAGTTATTTTCATATTATTATTTTTCATAATTTAACCCCTTTCTCCATTACGTGACACATTATAACACAAATGTTTGATTTTGTCAAATTTGACATTTTT
>CALVJZ010000005.1 GCA_944332465.1 uncultured Bacilli bacterium
AACTAATTTTATGACACAATTATATCACAAAAAAAGAATATAAAAATATTCTTCTAATCCAACACTTTTATATTAGGAAACTTTTGATAAGTACAATGTAGCTCCAAATTACACTCTAAATATTTTTTTACCCTATTAACAATATCTTCACTAATTACTTCACCCGGTACTATAATTGGAATACCTGGAGGATAAAGTTCTATATATTCCAAAGAAACTCTACCAACGGAATCAAAAATATTTACAAAATGATAATTTTTACTATCCATTGCTTCATAAATAAAAAGTTTTCTATCAGGTAATAAAAACTGACAAAACCCCTCTTCTTTTTGATAAGAAAGACTATCATCTATTTTACTTAACGCTTCAACAACTTTTTGAAAGTTATCTTTACTATCACAAACACTAGTCATTAAAATAACATAATACCTAGAACTCATCTCTACTTCTATATTATATTTTTCTCTTAAAATATTAGCTAAATCTCTTCCCGTAATATTAGTATCTTTCACTAAAACAACAATCTTACCATAATCATAATTAGAAGAAAAATTATTCCCATATATTTTTAACTTTTTGAAACTTTTTGTTTTCTCATAAAACCAAAGTAAATTATCTTCATAAATAGAAAAATATCTTTTACCCTTCTCTAAAAGAAAATCAAAACAAATATCCATAGAATCAATTAATAAGTAAGAAGGACTACTTGTTTCAAAAATAGCTAAATTTCTAGAAACCTCTTCTAAAGAAACAGAACCCTGCACATGTAAAATAGCTGTTTGTGTAAGAGAAGGAAGTGTTTTATGTAAACTTTCAACGACAATGTCAGCTCCACATTGAACAGCATCGTATTTACTTAAACTAGAAACAAAAGGAAAATGTGCCCCATGAGCAGCATCAACAAAAACAAATACTCCTCTTTTATGGCAAACTTCTACTATTTTTTTAACATCACTAATAATCCCCTCATAAGTTGGTGAAGTTAAAATAACTAATTTTATATTTTTATTTTTTTCAAGTTCTTCTTCTATAGACTTAGAAGTAATTTCTTGACAAATTCCAACTTCATCAACTTCTGGATTTAAATATATAGGTCTTAAATGATTTAATTCAATAGCGTGATAAATAGATTTATGAACATTTCTTGCGACTAAAACTTGATCACCAAAAGAAACTAAACTACGTATACCCGCCAAAATACCACAGGTACTACCATTTACTAATAAATAGCTTTTTTTACTATGAAATAAAGAAGTTGCTTTTAAAGAAATATCTTTTAATATTCCTTCTGCATGATGTAAATCATCAAAATCATAAATCTCTGTTATATCTTTTTCATAAGGTAACTTATTTCCTAGTAATTCTATATTTCTTTTATGACCAGGCATATGCATCGGAATAGTATTACTCTCACTATATACTTTTAACTTTTCATCTAAAGATATTTTATTTTTCATTTGCATCATCCATAGCTTCTGCTATTTTAACCATAATAGCACATTCAATTCTTTTTCTAAATAACTTACAACCATACTCATAAACACCTTGAATACTACCAGTTGTATGATAACTATTGGCACTACATCCTCCACTACAATAAAATTTAGCCCAACAATTTTCACATTCCTTACGAGAATAGACATTACATAATTTAAACTCATCTCTTAATTTTGTATTAGTAATACCCTCATTAACATTACCCATTAAGAATTCTTTTTCACCAACGAACTGATGACAAGGATAGAAATCACCATTTGGACTAACTGCTAAATACTCCGTACCAGATCCACATCCTGTAATTCTTTTATAAATACATGGTCCACCTGTTAAATCAATCATATAATGATAAAAAGTAAAA
This sequence comes from uncultured Bacilli bacterium, assembly GCA_944332465.1. Classification (GTDB taxonomy): domain Bacteria; phylum Bacillota_I; class Bacilli_A; order RF39; family UBA660; genus Faecimonas. Next base: position 1,859 of record CALVJZ010000005.1, read on the forward strand.
GGTTTACCCTCTCTTCTTCTCTTAATCATTTCTTTTGCTAAAATCTCATACTGTTCATAAATCTTATCTAAATCTTCTTCTCTCAACGCATAATCTGTATCAGGTTTAGATACTACTGGTTCCATCGATAATTCTGTAAAACCTAAATCTAACATATGAAAAATATCATTCGTAAAATCTAAATTATTTCTTGTAAAAGTACCTCTCATATAATATTCTTTATTACCACGTTTTTTTACAAAATTTTGAAAATGTGGAACAATTATATCATAACTACCTTTACCATCTAGACGTTTTCTCTTTAAGTCATTAACTTCTTTTCTACCATCTAAACTAAGTACTACATTATCCATCTCTTTATTTAAAAAATCAATAACATCATCATTTAATAAAACACCATTTGTAGTTAAAGTAAAACGAAAATGCTTATTCTTTTCTTTTTCAATACTTCTAGCATATTTAACCAATTCTTTAACAACATTAAAGTTTACTAAAGGTTCTCCACCAAAAAAATCAACTTCCAAATTATGTCTACTACCAGAATTTTCTACTAAAAAGTCTAGTGCTTTTTTACCCACTTCAAAACTCATAATAGCATCTTTACCATGATATCTACCTTGACCCGCAAAACAATATTCACAATTTAAATTACAAGTATGAGCAACATGTAAACACATTGCTTTAATAACAGAATCTCTCTTTTTTAAATCTAAATTAGCATTTTTAAAAACATCATCTGTAAATAACTGACCACTTTCAATCAACTGATCAACTTCAGAAAAAGTATCAAGAATATCTTTTTCACTAATACCATCTTTTTTATATTTATCTAACATTAAAGACTTTATTTCATCTTTACTCTTCTTCTCATTATATAACGCAATAATATCATAACTTAAATCATCTACACAATGTACACTTCCACTATAAGTATCTAATACAATATTAAATCCATTTAACTTATATTGATGTATCATACTATCCCTCCAAAATAAAATACCGGCACTTTGAATGCCGGTAACTATTATTATTTATTTACTTTTTCACATTTTTGATTAGCAACTCCACATGAAGTCTTACATGCAGATTGACAAGATGTTTGACATTCTCCACATCCACCATTTTTCTTACTTTCTTTTAAATCACGTGTCGTTAATGTAACAATTCTTTTCATAAGTATAGTACCTCCTTACAAAGCAAAAACATTATATCATAAGAAAAAGTTTATTGTCAAACGACATAAACTTATCTTAAACTACTTTTTAGTTCCAAATCTTGAAAAAGGAAAAACTGTCAGATTCGTTTTACCCACTATTTCATCTCTCATAACAGCACCAAAGATACGACTATCTGTAGAGTTTAATCTATTATCACCTAAAACATAATACTGATTATCTCCAACAGAAGCAGTAAAATCAAAAGTTTCTTCTCTTGTATATTTTTCCTTTATCTTTTTACCATTTATATAAAGTTTATTATCACGATATTCTACTTCTTCACCAGGTAATCCAATAACTCTTTTAATTAGATATTCCCCTTCTCTTTTTACAACTACAATATCGAAACGTTTAATATCCGTAAAACGATAACTAACTTCATCAAGTAACATAATATCACTATCATGCAAAGTAGGAACCATAGATACTCCATTTACTTTAATAGGAGACATAATAAAACTTTTAATAAAAAGTACTAAAACAATAATACATAGATAAGGTAAAAATTCTTTAAAATAATTTTTCTTTTTTTCATCTTTCATCTAATCACCTTACTTTATATTATTTTATCACTATTTTTTTATTCTTAAAAGAAAAAATAAGGCCAAAGCCTTATTTTATTATTGTTGTCCTCTTTCTTTAATACGATAAGTACCAACCATACCTTTAAGGAATGTAAGTTTAGCACGACGTACTTTACCTTTACGAAGAACAGTAATACCAGCAATCTTTGGTGAATGAATTGGGAAAGTTCTTTCAACACCAATACCACTACTCATTTTACGTACTGTAAATGTTTCTGAAACACTTCCACCACGACGAGCAACTACAACACCTTCGAAAGCTTGGATACGTTCTCTTTTACCTTCGATAATCTTTACGTCAACTCTTACCGTATCTCCTACACGGAACTCTGGAACATTAGGATTAATTTGTTTTTGATTAATTTTGTCAATAATGTTCATATAAAATCTCCTCTCTAAATATATATTTCACGAATGATCATATTCAAACTATAAAGAAAAGCGGATCATCGCTTAGACGTTTACAATTATAGCATAACCAAAACAAAATAGCAAATATTATTTCTTATTTTTTCTTAAAATTTGTGTAACTTTGTACACTATTATAAACTTGATGAATATAATCTTCTTGATTAATAGAAAAAGAAGATGGAACTTGGATGTGCATAGAATTATCTAATTCATATGGATAACTTGTAATTTCTAATTCTGGAAAATGATAAGAAAGCCTTCTAAAATTTCTATAATACTTATTAATAGTATTGTTACAAATTCTAACAAACTCATCATATGACACTCTACTATTATTCATTTTAGCCATATTTCTAACTGGAAAATTACCCTTCACTATCATTTCATTACATGAAATACTCTGTAAAAAGGAAGTAAACAAAGTTAAAGCCACAATACTAGAAACAGAAACGTCTTTAATATTTTCCTCTGGATAATCATCATAAACATCTTGGTTTGTTTGATATAAAATACGATTTAATTTTCTTCCACCTTTAGATAACTCTGTACCAGCTTTTTCATGATGAATAACATAAACATAAGCTTTATCATCATCCAAGCCAAAACCAATATTGGGTAATAAAAGTATACTACCATCTTCTCCATACATTTTACTACGGAATACATAAGGAGTCTCATTACCAGATGGATTCCAAACATCAACATTAGTTTCAAAATGATGAGGCACTTTTCCATCTATTACGCTACCAGTATGTTTCTCAAAATATTCTTGCCTAGAAATAGAATCAGTTAAAAAGCGACTTCTACGCTCTAAAAACTCTTCTGGGTTACGAAAATCTTCTTCTGTAGCATTAAACCAAACATTAAGAACAGCAGCTTCTATAATCGAATTAATATCTCCTCCAAAATAAACATAGTCATATTTTTGTAATTCTGGATACTCCTCTAAAAAAGAAATCATAGTTTCTGTATATTGAATTAACGCTTTACTAAATCGCTCTTGACTATGAATTTGAATAACTGGAATATTTTTATCATAGAGTGTATCTACTTGACTAGCCAAGCCAAAAGACGCATCAAATAAAAAGCCACCAATAGAAACCATATTTCTACTATTAGCTTGAGGAAGGATAACTTTATAAAAAGCATCTAAAATTTTTTGTTCCATATTATCACCTATTTAATAAACATAGCATCTCCAAATGAAAAGAAACGATATTTTTCTTCAACTGCCATTTTATAAGCATGTAAAATATTTTCTTTTCCAGCAAGTGCAGACACTAACATTACTAAAGTGGATTTAGGTAAATGAAAATTCGTAATTAAAGCATCAATAGCCTTAAATTCATAACCTGGATAAATAAAGATATTAGTCCAACCACTACATTCACGAAATTCATTATATAGACTCATAATAGTCTCTAAAGTTCTCGTACTTGTCGTACCAACACTTATAATACGTCCACCACTTTTTTTAGTTTCATTTAAAATTTTTGCTACTTCACTAGTCATTTGATAAAACTCACTATGCATTTCATGTTCTTCTACTTTTTCAACACTTACTGGTCTAAAAGTACCAAGTCCTACATGAAGTGTAATATACGCTATATTTACACCTTTATCTTCTATTTCTTTCAATAACTCTTTTGTAAAATGAAGTCCTGCTGTAGGTGCTGCCGCACTACCAACCTCTCTTGCATATACAGTTTGATATCTAGATTGATCTTTTAATTGTTCATGAATATAAGGAGGAAGTGGCATTGTTCCTAACTCTTCCAAAACTTCTAAAAAAATACCTTCATAAGAAAAAGTAAAATGACGTATTCCTTCTTCTCCTACAAAAACACAAGTTGCTTTTAATTTACCATCACCAAATAAAACAACACTACCTTCTTTAATACGACGTGCTGGTTTAACTAAACATTCCCAGATATCTTTCTCTATATTTTTTAAAAGTAAAACTTCTATAGCTGCTTTAGTATCCTCTTTTTCTCCATAAAGTCTAGCTGGAAGTACTTTTGTATCATTTAACACTAAAGTATCACCTGGATTTAAATATGAAATAATATCACGAAAATGTTTATGTTCAATCTCACCAGTCTTTTTATCTAAAACCATTAACCTAGATTCATCTCTTTTTTTCAAAGGTGTTTGTGCAATTAATTCACTAGGTAAATCATAATCAAATTCTTCTACTGTCATTACTCTTAACTTCCTTTCTGTCATCTGAACTAAAAAGTCCCTCATCTATAAAATCACTTATCATTTGAAAAGCTTCACTTTTTAAGATTTCTTTATCATCATTTTTTATTCTATTTAACAAAACTTCTTTTTGAACACCTTTATCAATAGATAATCCATACCAAAATAAAATATCTTCTTGTATTCCAAAATTTGAATCAAAACGACACGCTGCCTCAAGTACATCTTTGGGATATTCTTCTATATATTCTGAATACAATGAAGGATGTCCAAAGACAACTTGATTAATAAGTAAAATAAGTTCCTCATCACTATAAGTAGAAACTTTATCATAAGAAAGATGAATAAAACTAATTGCTGTTAAAACATTCAATAATTTATGAGAATGATAATTTGCAACTCCATGTGGAGAAAACTTTCTATCTGCTAACTTAGCACAAGAAAAAAAGCGACTTTTTTCTTCACTATTCAATTTAGAATAATTAGATAAATGATATAAAACTTCATCTTCTGGTATTGCTGAACCTATAGAATCAAGATTACTAACTAAAACATTAAAAACTTCATCTGCATTAGTACTCTCTTTAAAAAAATATTTTTGTCTCATACTACCTACTTCTTTTCAATTCCCAATACTTGATAAGCTTTATCGGTTGCTATTCTACCACGACTTGTTCTTTTTAGCAAACCAGTTTGTAACAAATATGGTTCATAAACATCTTCAATAGTTGTTACTTCCTCACCAATAGAACTACTTAAAGCTTCAACTCCTACGGGTCCCCCATTAAACTTTTCAATAACTGCAAGAAGTAATTCATGGTCAGTACGATCAAGACCTAAATCATCAACTTGTAATCTTTCTAAAGCTTCTTTAGTAATCTCTAAATTAACAACACCATCACCTTTTACTAAAGCAAAGTCTCTTACTCTTTTAAATAAACGATTTGCAATTCTTGGTGTACCACGACTTCTTTTAGCAAGTTCCACCGCAGCATCATCTTCTATTTCAACACCTAATACTTTAGCTGTACGTTTTACAATAAGAGTTAATTCTTCCACTGTATAATATTGTAATTTAGAAACAATACCAAATCTATCACGAAGTGGTGCAGATAAATCTCCTGCCCTAGTTGTAGCACCTACTAGCGTAAAAGGAGGTAAATCTATTTTAATATTACGACTATTACCTTCACTACCAACAATAATATCTAAAGAAAAATCTTCCATAGCAGGATATAATATTTCTTCAATATAACGTGGCATACGATGAATCTCATCAATAAATAATACATCACCTGGCTCTAAAGAAGATAATATTGCTGCTAAATCTCCACTTTTTTCAATACTAGGTCCACTTGCTGTTTTAATGTTAGTCCCTAACTCATGAGCAATAATAAAAGCAAGAGTTGTTTTTCCAAGACCTGGAGGACCATATAATAATACATGATCTAAAGGTTCATTTCGCATCTTAGCTGCTTCTACAAATATACGAATATTCTCTTTAACATCTTCTTGTCCTACATACTCCCTAATACTTTCAGGACGAATTGTATTATCCATCACTTGATCATCATCTAAACGATAATTTGTAATAACACTTTCTTCTTGCATTTACAATACCTCCTATCGTAATAATAATTTTAAAGCTTCTTTTATTTGTTCTTCAATACTTAATTCTCCATTTACTTGTCCTAAAACTTTTTTAATTTCTTTATCTTTATATCCTAAAGCTAGTAAAGCTTCTCTTAACTCTTCTTGATTTTCAACATTATCATCACTAATACCAGTTCCAATAAACTCTAATTTTCCTTTTAAATCTAAAATAATCTGTCTTGCTAACTTCTCCCCAATCTTTGGAAACTTCTTTAAATATAAAATATTTTCTCTTTCAATAGCATCCATAATACCTTGTGTAGATCCTACAGCTAAAATTGGTAATGCCATACGAGGACCAAGTCCTTTAACACTTATTAGTTTTAAAAACAATTCTTTCTCTTCTCTAATCTTAAAACCAAATAAAGCTTCCTCATCTTCCTTTACCTGTTGATAAACAAAAACTTTATATTCGCCACCAACTTCAAAAGCATAAGGATTAGAAACATAAATCAAATAACCAATTCCTTGATTATCTAATACAATCGCATTATTTTTTAACTCTGTAACAATACCTTTTATATAGTCATACATATTCTTCAACTCCAAAAACAATTATATAATAAATAGCTAAAACAATCAATCTTACCAACTATATTATATAATACAATTGTTCGTATTACAACCAAAAAAATAACAACTTTCGTTGTTACTTCTTAAATATTCTTTTTAAATAATAATAAGCTTGTGAAAACCTATCTCTAACGCTAGGAACAATAAAAGAAAACACAATAACTAAAAGCCAAAACAAATTATAAAAGTTTCCTTGTAAAAAAGACTTAATACCAAAGACTGCTAATGCTATAAATAAACCACTTAGTAATAAAACTACAAATAAATTAATTAAATTATTCTTATCATTACTAGGAAAAGCTTTGTTTTTATGTCTTTTTAATAATCCATCAGCACTTTCACTAAATCTATTATATCTTTCTAAAACTTCTTCAAAAGATAATTTTTCATCCTGTGAATAAGTATCACCACGCATCGTAATATTTCCATATTCATCTAATGCTACATCAATATTTAAAAAATCTTCTACAGGTAAAGAAACACCAAATTCTTTACCAAGCATTTTTATTAATTTATTACGACAATTATTAGAAACAAAAGATGCTTCATTAATATAAACTTTTAGTTCTTTATTTATCCTCTTTAATTCTTTTTCTTTATCCATAGCCTTCTCCAATTAATCTTCTTTTAAATTATAATAAACATCTTGTACGTCATCTAAATCTTCTAAAGCATCAACTAATTTATGTACCTTTTCTTGAGCTTCTTCATCTAAAGTAACTTCCATATTAGGAATATAAGTTAATTCACACTCTAAAAATTCCTTAACACCAGCATCTTCTAATGCTTTTTTAACATCTGAAAAACTATCTGTATCAGTTGTAATAAGATAATTATCATCAGCTTTTTCAAAATCTAACGCACCAGCATCTAAAGCAGTCATCATCATTGTATCTTCATCATAATCAGCAGGAATAACGATAGAACCACGTCTTTCAAACATATAACTAACTGAACCATCAGTTCCTAAATTTCCTCCTGCTTTTGTAAATGCACTACGTACTTGTGAGGCTGTTCTATTACGGTTATCAGTTAAACAATCTACCATAAAAGCAACTCCACCATGTCCATATCCTTCATAACGAATACTTTCATAGTTTTCCGCATTTCCAGCACCACTTGCTTTTTCAATTGCTTTATTAATATTTTCTTTAGGCATATTTTGTGCCTTTGCTTTATCAACAGCTAAACGTAATGCTGCATTCTGATCTGGATCAGGACTACCACCTTTAGCTGCTACCATAATTTCTTTTGCTAATTTTTGAAACACTTTACCACGAGCAGCATCAATTAATCCTTTTTTACGATGAATCGTTGCCCATTTAGAATGTCCACTCATACTATTACCTCCATTTCTTCATATATAATAACACACTTAATAAACTTTGTAAACGAACAAAAACATGATAAAATAAATATGAAAGAAGGAAAAAATATGTATTTACAAGTAAAAAGAAAAAAAATAAAAATAATAGAATTAACTAAATTTTGGGAACGCTTTAAAGGTTTTAAATTTTATCTAGAACCAATTACCTATGGTTTAAAATTCCCTAAAAAACGTTTTATAACAACTAACTTTTTATGTCAAAGAATAGATATTGTACAAACAGATAAAGAAGACAATATCTTATATATGTATGAAAACGTAAAATCAGAAAAATATATATTTCCCAAAAAGAAAGTCTATAACACTTACTTTTTACCTTTAAATACAGTTAAAAACTTAAAACTTAATACTAAACTTAAAATAGTAAAAACTAAAAAAGATGAAAACTAATTCATCTTTTTTTCATCTCCTATTAATTTAATACTTTTCATATCAATTAATACCCATCCAAAATTACCATCATTAATAACTGTCTTACAATAACTACATACACCATGACTATCTAAATCTAAAACTGCTCCACAATTTGGACAATTTGTTTCTTTTTCTTCCATCAATACACTTATAGTTTTTAACCCTTTCTTCCTTGAAAAAGTCAAAATATAAGACTTAATATTATCTTCTTTATTAATTTCTCTATTTAAAGCAGCGGTTAACGCAACCACTAATATTTCTTTATCCCCATCTATTTTAAAGTCTTTAAGTAAAACACCCTTAATAGCATAATTAGAAATATGTGCACCAGCATCTTTTATATCTTGAAATAAAGCTATATGTCTTTGATATAAATATTTACTTTCAAAGCGACGTAACATCATTACTTCATTACTTTCTAAAGCTTCTAAAATTGTAGAATATAAATGTTTTACCCAGGCATAAAAATCTTCTTTAGAAAACTTTTCATCTACACTTAAAATTTTATCTAACACTTCTTTTTCAGTTAAAGGATAAAATTCTGAAATCATTATCTCTCCATCACCGTCTTTATCTAACAATCTCTTTGTCTTTTGATCTAAAATACCCTCAACTGTAGTCTGAGGAGCAAGTACTGCTCCTTTTTTTTCTTCTTTTATTGACTCTCTACAAGTAAGTAATAAAATAGCACTTCTAAATACCGCAAGATAAGCAGGAATTGAAAAAATAATAGCTAAAACAATAAGTGGATCAATTCTACCTAAAATTGTTATTTTGGAAGCCTGATAAGATAAAAATCCTATTGCTACTAAAGAACAAATTAAAAAAACGCCCATTAATCCATGTAAAACCCTATTTTCATCCTTCACATCAAACACCTCTATTCTTTATCATTTTAACATGAAAAGAAAAAAGACAAAAGATAATACTTTTGTCTAGACAACTACTTGTCACGTACCTCCGCTTTATGAACTGAAACTACTTTATCAATTATTTGATTAAATACTTTCATAACTTCTTCATCAGTTAAAGTACGATCTTCTGCCATAAATAATAAATTATAAGCAATTGATTTTTTACCCTCAGCTACATGTTCACCTTCGTAAACATCAAAAACTTGAATTGCGTTTAAAAGTCTACCTCCTGCTTTTCTAATAGTATCTACTAAACTACTAGAAGAAATATCTTTATCGACAACAAATGCCACATCTTTCGCAATTGTTGGATACTTACTTGCTTCTTTATATTTTAAAGGTTTAACTTTTTGCATTAAAGCTTGTAAAGATATTTCACATACATAAACTTCATCTTTACATACACTTGGATGAACTTGTCCTAAAATACCAATTGGTTTTCTATCTAACAATATTCTACAAGACTTACCAGGATGCATATCACTTATTTCACTTACTTCAAAACTATAACGATTCTTAAATCCAAAATAACATAAAATATCTTCAACAAAACCTTTCATTAAGTAAAAATCAACCTTTTTACTTCCCATCCAAGAATTAGTTAAATAATTACCTTTCATTAAGAAACATATTTTACTTTCTTCTAGATAATTTACATCATAAGTTTTAGCAACTTCATAAATCGCAACATCCTCTACTTTACGAGCTTTATTATACTGATAAACATTTAATAAAGATGGAATCAAAGTCGTACGTACAACACTCTTATCAGTACTCATTGGATTAGGTAAAACCACTTGTTTTCTTCCATCATAATTAAACATATGACTCATCTCAGGAGATACTAAGGTATAAGTTTTAACCTCATTAAAGCCTAAACTACGAAGTCTTTTAGATACTACTTTACGATATTTAACATCACCAACATATTGTCCACGACGAATTCCTACTTCTGGTAATGTAGAAACAAGGTTTTGATAACCATAAAGTCTACCAATCTCTTCCGCAATGTCATTAACATTAGGATCAATATCAAGTCTTCTTCTAGGAATAACTACTCTAAACTTACCATTATCAACTGAGTATGGAAAATCAAGTCTTTCTAATTCATGTTTCATATCCTCTTCAGTAATACGTATTCCTAACATTTTATCTACTTGTTCAGGAATAAATTCTACAACTTTTTCACTCTTATCAACAACATCATGACTAACCATACCTGATAATACTTTAGCTCCTGCATATTTTTCAAGTAAATGACACGCACGATTAATTGCCATCATAGTATATTCATAATTTAGACCTTTACCATAACGAATACTAGCTTCACTCTTTAAATCTAAATGACTTGCAGTATAACGAATACTAACAGCATCAAAAATTGCAGATTCAATTAAAATACTCTTAGTAGTATCTGTTACTTCCGTATTTTCTCCACCCATGACACCAGCAATACATACTGGCTTATTACCATCTGTAATTACAATATCACTACTACGAAGAATACGATTCTTACCATCAAGAGTAACAACTTCTTCTCCTTCTTTCGCATCTCTTACTAAAATATGATTTCCTAAAGTATCTTTATCAAAGAAATGAAGAGGTTGACCAAACTCTAACATTACATAATTAGAAATATCAACTACATTATTAATAGGTCTCATACCAGCAGCAATTAAACGTCTTTGAATAAATTCAGGAGACTCTCCAATCTTAACATCAGTAACCATTTTAGCTAAATAATATGGACACTTACTAGTTTCAACATCTAAAGAAAAATGTTTAGAAATATCATCATCAATTTCTTTATAACTACAATCAGGTAAATTAACCTTACGATTTAAAACAGCCGCAATCTCATAGGCAAATCCAATATGATAATAACAGTCATTATTACGATGTTTATGAACATCAAGTTCATATAAAGTAGACTCAAGTCCTAAATATACAAGAGGATCTTTACCAATAGGTGCAGCATCATCTAATTCATAAATTCCTTTATTATAAGTCTCTTCCGTCTTTTCTTCTAAACCTAATTCAAATAATGCACAAATCATACCATTAGACTCTACTCCACGAATCTTACTAGCTTTGATAACAAAGTCTCCAGGTAATATAGCACCAGGTAGCGCAACAATTACTTTTATCCCTTCACGAACATTACTAGCTCCACAAACTATTTGTTGCAATTCATCATTACCAACATTTACTTGACATAAATGTAAGTGATCACTATCTGGATGATTAATACAACTAACAACTTTACCAATTACTAAATTATCTATATGATTAGTAATAACTTTTTCAACATTAATACCAGCTTCTGTAACCTTAACAGCTAATTCATTTAAATCCTGATCACTAATATCAATATAATCTTTTACCCATTCCAAACTAATCATCGTTCTCTAACTCCCCTCTATCAAAATGTTTTACTTCTCTTAAATCTGTATTATAGAAAACTCTTAAATCGTCTATATCATATTTAAGCATAGCTAAACGTTCAGCACCAAATCCAAAGGCAAAACCACTCCATACTTCTGGATCATATCCACTCATACGTAGTACATCAGGATGAACAACACCAGCTCCACAAACAGTAAGCCAACCCGTATGTTTACATACATTACATCCTTTTCCTTTACAATTAAAACAACTTATATCAACTTCTACAGAAGGTTCTGTAAATTGATAATAACTTGGACGAAAACGTGTTTTAGTATCAGCACCAAATAATTTTTTAACTATAACATCAATCGTACCTTTTAAATCAGATAAAGAAATATTTTTATCAACAAGCAATCCTTCAATCTGCATAAATTGATGAGAATGTGTAGCATCATCATCATCTCTACGATAAGTTTTACCAGGACAAATTACTCTAACTGGTACTTTTCCTTTTCCTTTTAACATTGTACGAACTTGTACAGGAGAAGTTTGACTACGTAGTAAAATCTCTTCACCTTCAATATAGAAAGTATCTTGAGCATCTCTTGCTGGATGGCCTTTTGGAATATTTAACATTTCAAAATTATATTTGTCTTCTTCTATTTCTGGACCATCAACTACATCATATCCCATAGACATAAATACTTCTTCAACTTCTTCAATAAGTTTTTCTAAAATATTAGGAGCACCATGATTTACTTTAGTACTAGGTAAACTAATATCAATAGCTTCACTAGCTAATTTTTCATTTAATGCCTCACGTTCAAGATTTTCCCTAATTTCATCATATCTAGACTGAAATAAATTACGAACTTCATTTACTTTTTGCCCAAATTCTTTTTTCTCTTCATTAGGAATATTCTTAATCTCACTATTTAATTCACTAATAAGTCCTTTTTTACCTAAATATTTAACTCTTAAATCATTTAAAGTCTTTAAATCACTTACTTCTTTTAAGTCTTCTTCAATACTTCTTTTAACTTCTTCTACTTTCATACAATCATCCTCTCTACAAAAAAAATAACTATAACTTAAGGGCGTCTAAAACACGGTACCACCTTAATTTATAGTTATTTAACTACCTCATTATCTTAACGCGATTAACGCCTATAATTTTGTTATAGGAGCTCCTAAGACGAATTCATAAACTATTCTTATCTGTTTCCACCCCACCACAGACTCTCTATTAAGAAATCATTTACTACTACTTCTTAATCAACACCGATATCAGTATTATAACACAACAAATTAAAAATACAACAATTTTTAAGAAATAACAAAGGGGTTATCAATACTACCATCACCACTAGCAAACAATATATTAGCTTTTAAATAAACAACTGGTCTAATATAAGTATTAGAAGAATCCATAGAAGAATTCATAAATTTTCCTTTATTATTTACTCTCCATGCATTTTTATTATTTACCGTATAATAAGTCATTGTCCATTGATATCCGTCCCCCGTAAGCCAAGAAGAAACCTCATTACCCCCATCTACATTATTAGAATCAAAAATCTCTTCATTACGAATAAGACCAATCGGACTATCTGTATAAACTCCCACTGTATTTACTGCACTAGGATTATTCTTAGAAGCTTCATTCAGTATCCATTCTGGATTTTGCACAATAACATCAGAATAGCTACTCAAATTTTCTTGATACCAACTTTTCAATGCCTTTAAAACTTGTGTATTAGCCCAGTCACGATTAGATTGATTTTTATTTTGCCAAACTCCCATTAAACTATCATCTTGATCTCTTATAATCTTAATATTTCCACTCCCATCAATAGAAATAATTCTCCAAAATTTAGAATCAGTCGTAAATTTCACATAATTATGAACTTCATCCCCATCTCCTACAAAATGAGAACCATCTTCATCTTCTTGAAGTCCCCCTTCTTCTCCTACATTATCTTCAACCATACCTCCCCCACTAGTAGCTGTAACTTTACTTTCACCAAAGATTTTTAAATCTAAGTTTAATAAAGCATAAGAAGTTGACATAAATAAAAAAAGAAAAGAAAAAGAAACAATTAATAAAAATCTATAATTTCTTCTCCTCTTCATAAACTTCATCCCCTAACTAAAGTATCTCTATAGCATTATTTCTTAAAGTAAAACGATACATATAGTGATCCTTAATAATAACAAAATAACCTACTCTTTCTTTTGCATTTTCATAGAATAAAATTGGTATTCTTAACTCTTCTTCTAAATCAACCATTTCTCCTATTGTTTTAATTTCAAAAATAGTAAATTTACTAAAGTCAATCTTATTATCAATATCTACGATAATAGATCCATAATCTTTCTTAATCTTATTACGAACTCTTTCATACTCTGAAATAGAATAAATACAAATAACTTTTAGAATAACTAAACCTAATAAAATAACTTCTACAAAACCTAATACAATCAAAATCGTAACAACAGCTCCACAAGGAATCTTCATATTAGATATTTCTACTTTTTCATAACTATTATCGTTTTTCTTATAATCTAAAGAAATATTAAAAACATCTTGATTCATTGGAATAGAAAGACTCATACTCTTTTCCTTTTTTTCATCCTCATATTGATAATTTATATCCATAATAATATCTAATTTAGAATAAATACCAAGATGATAAGTATTTTTAAACTCATTAACTATATTTTGATAATTCTTAAATGGAATAGAAACTCTTTCTTGAATAGTAAGTGTTTTTCCTACTTTTTCTTGATTATCAACTACTTTTAAAGGATAAACTTTTTCAAATAATAAACCATCTTCCTCATTATCTTCTTTATAATTAACTGATAACTTAGCATAAATATTATAATTATAATAAAATGATTTACTTTCTTTATACAAAGAAATCTCTCTAAAATCAATCAAAATATTATCAACCATTGATGAAACATAAGTCCTATCCATTCCTAAAACAGGTGGATTAATAAAATTATTAGCTGTTAAATAAACTTGATAATTAATTTTATCTTGATAAGAAGTAGACAACTCTTTTTTAAATGAAGTAGGATTTAATATATGAGAAGAAAATAAAACAAGTAGAAAAACAAAAAGCACAATAAAACCACAACTAACAAGTTGCAATAAAGAAAACTTTTTAACTACTTGCTTTATCATACTATCACCTGCCTACTTCTACCGAAACATCTTGATCAGAATGCAAAAACTCACTTAACCATACACTTGGATATCCTACTTTAGGTATAGAAAATAATACTTTACCCATTATCTGTTCCATATAAACTGGTTTAGGATCTTTTGCATTATTATTATCCCCTTTTAATATATAAACTTTTTTATTATCTTCTTTTTTTACTTTAATAATACGATGTACAACAACCGTTTTATCAACCTGATATTGAATTATATCTCCCTTTTTTAACTTATTCTTTTCATCATCATATAACTTTTCTACAATAACAGCATCTCCCCTAGTAAATATAGGTTCCATACTATAAGTAAGAATCGCAACAGGTCTATACTTAAATACACCAGCTACAAAAAGACCAAAAGAAACAATAAGAACTACTCCAAACAAATAAACAACTGAATTCGTCTTATTAGTCTTATAACTATATATTCTTTTTTCTTTCCACAAATACTCATTAAAGGAAACATAAAATATCACTACAACTAATACGAGTTGAAATAAAAGTGCAAAAAACCAATCAACATCTAATGTTATAGGTATAAAATATCTAGAAATTAACATTGGAATAAAATATGCATAAACAGTACTACGAATACCAATATAAGCTAAATAAGTAAGTAAAATATTTTCAAGAACAATTGGTAAGAAAACACTAAAAAAATTAATAAATAATTCTTCATTATTAGAATAAGTAAAAAATGTAGAACTAAATAATTCTAAAACAATAAATAAAAGTGTAATAAAGAAAATACCAAACTTTTTCTTATTTAAAAATAAAAATCTACTTCTTACTTCTTCACGAAATAAAAGTGGTACAACAATCACAATAATATTTCGTAATATTCCAATAAATGACGTACTATATACATTGTAACTATATCCTATAATTACCCCTAGTATATAGTATATTATAAAATAAATAATCGAAATAATAAAGACTGTTTGTGAAAATTCTTTATGATAATTACGAATTAATTTCTTATCACGAAATAATAAAATAAATATTAAAAACAACAATCCATAAAAAAGAAAATTAAAAAAAGAAAATGAAATATCAAAAAAGAAAAATAAAAAGTAAAAAAGTAAAAAACAAATTGCTATTCCATAAGATAATTTCTTCTTAATACTCATCTACTGCATCACCACTTTATCCTATTACAATTTTACCACGATTATTTATATAAGTAAAAAAAAAGAGAAGACTTGCTTCTCTAAACAGCACACTAATTAAGCAGCTGCGCCTTCCATTTGATCATAATGGAATGTTATAGTAGCTTCTTTAGTTAAAACATCAGGTAATGATGTAGCTTCATCACTCCAATTAACACCAACCATATATGTAGCTTTTTCTCCTGGTTGTAATTCATTTTCAACTGCTGCAGTTGTTTGACTCCATTCTCCTAAAGTGCTTGGTACATATATTTTATTATATGTAACATCAGTTGGATCAACTAAATTTAAATCACCAAGTTGATCTTCTAAACCATTAATATCAAGTTCAGCTGGAATATTTCCTTTATTTTCAAAAGTCACATAATAATTAACACCAGCTCCAGGATTTTTTAATCCTGCATAAAAAGTAACACTAGTCTCATCAAATTCTACATCTTCTTTTGTAGAAGCAAAAGTAGAATCCATATTTTCTCCACCATTTAATTCTTGAACTTTAACATCTGTAATAACTACTTTCCACTCAGAAGTAATTTTACTGTTTCCATTAATAACTAAATCTGTTCCTAATAAAGCGTAACCAACTGCCATAAATGCTACAATGACAGCTAAAGCAACTATAACTTTCTTTTTATTTTTTCTCATAATATATATTTCCTCCTATCTTATAAATCAAAATTATCATAAATGTCGTTTTGTGTAAATCACTATTCGACAAAAAATGACAATAAAGAGTCAAGTAACTGTCTACTTGACTCTTTTTAACACAACAGCATCATTTCCATCTTGAAAAGAAACTTTGCCTCTTAAATAACTAACTAATTCTGGTTCTAAAAGAACTGTTTTACCAACTGCTTTATTAAATAAAGGCATATAAGAATCTGGAATAACCAATCTATCATATTCACTAGGAAAAACTTCTTGTAATCCTTGTAAAATACTAAATTCACTAGCTGAATAAGCTAATAAATCTCTAGAAGCACCATATGTAAAATTAATATCATCACTACTATAATTAAATCCTAAAGAACTAACATCAATACCCCCACAAGAATCTTTATCAACAAAATGTTTTACTCCTTGATAAAACCATGGATAAGAAACTGCATCATACAATAAACTTTGAAATTCTTCTTGATCTAATATACGAGCTTCTTCTCTACCATCACCACTATAAATAATATCTGGAATAGAAGGATATTTATAACTTGCACTTTTAATAGTCCCATTATCTCTACCTAAAAACTTATCTAAAAAACTACTATCTCCATTTGGAATAAAATTAAAACGCACATCTAAGCTACCATCTTCTAAAAGAAAAGGAACAATTGACATATCTTTAATATTTCTTTTGTCATACTCCAAATATGCCTTTGCTTTTTTTAAAGACTCTAAACTATCTAAATATCCATATCGTAAACCTAAAACTATTTCTTGTAATGTATAACTTTCTTTACTCATTATTTTCCCCTAAAAAAGAAAAGACTAAATTGTCATTAGTTCTTGTTCTTTTTCTTTCAACATTTCATCTATTTTTTTATTGTAACTTTGTACTAAATCTTGAATATCTTTTTCCATACCTTTTTCTATATCTTCAGGTAACTCTTCAGCCTCAACCATTTCTAAAGCCTCATGACGATTATTTCTAACTGAAACTTTAGCATCTTCACTAATTGCTTTTACTTGTTTAGCCAATTCTTTTCTTCTTTCTTCTGTTAATGGTGGAATAACAATACGTATAGTTTCTCCATCGTTACTTGGTGTATAACCTAAATTAGCTGCTAGTATAGCTTTTTCGATTGCTCCTAAACAACTTCTATCAAAAGGTTTAATTAATAATTGTGTAGCCTCTGGTACAGAAATAGTTGCTAACTGTTTAAGAGGAGTCATCGTACCATAATACTCAGCTTGTACTCCATCTAAACTAGAAGGATTAGCCCGACCAGCACGAACTGAAGCAAATCTTTTTTCTAAATTTTTTAAAGTATTTTCCATACTTTCCTTTGTCATTTTGATAATTTCACTATCCATTTAATTCATCTCTCCTTAAAATAATTATAATATAAAGTAATAATAAAGAAAAGAAAAAATAAAAAGAATGCTAAAAAGCACTCTATAAATATTCAGATACTAAATCTATATATTCCTTTTTTAATTGTTTAATTGACGAATCATCAATAGAAGAATTCTCATGAACAGAATAATCAACATAATCAATAACTTCACCATCTTGAATTATATAAACAATAGGCAAATTACTCTTCTTATAATCTAAAACATCTTTTAGACTCTTATATTTCTTACTCTGTTTGTTCTTAATACTACCAGGACTAAAGTAATAAACTTTATCCACTTTTTCTTCTTTTAAAGCTCTATTTAAAGCTTTAGCACCTAAACTTGACCATTCTGAATCAGAATTACCAACAAATAGGATAAATGATTCATCTTTTTCCAATAATTCTAAAAGATTATTTAATGTAGTATAACAAAAAGGATTATTACTGCTAATAGAATACTCATTAGCAAACCTTTCTGCATCAGTTAACTCTTCTGTCTTTTTAACAGAGCAACCCACAACAAATAAACTACATAAAACTACTAGAATTACTACCTTCTTCATAACTACTCCTTAAATTATGCTCCTTTTACTTGACTCATAACTTCATCAGCAAAATTTTCTTGTCTCTTTTCAATTCCTTCACCAACAGCATAACGAATCATAGAAACAATTGATCCACCGTTATTTTTAACATAATTTAAAACGTTAACATTACTATCTTTAATAAATGCTTGTTCTTCTAAGCAAACTTCTTTATAGAATTTATTAAGTCTTCCAACAACCATTTTTTCAGCGATATCAGCAGGTTTACCTTCTCCCATAACTTGTTCTTTAATAACATGAGATTCTCTTTCAACAACATCGCTTGGAACACCTTCACGATTAATAGCAGTTGGATTCATAGCTGCTACATGCATAGCTACATCTTTTGCTACTTCTTCACTAGTTCCATCTAAAACTACAACTGAAGTAATTTTTCCTCCCATATGAGAATAAATACCAAATACTTCAGAATCTTTTTTACTAACTCTTTCAAATCTTCTAAAACTAATTTTTTCACCAATTTTAGCTACAAAATTAACAATAGCTTCTTCAATAGTTTCACTACCACCATCAATAGTTAATTGATTAGCTTCTTCCATAGTTGTAACATCACTATTTAATAAAGTTTTAATAATTGATGAAACTAAAGATTTAAATTGTTCGTTTTGTGCAACGAAATCAGTTTCACAGTTTACTTCTACTAAAACACATGTATTTCCATTTACTTCTGCTTGAGTTAATCCTTCAGCAGCAATTCTGCTTTCTTTCTTAGCAGCTTTACTAATACCTTTTTCTCTTAACCAATCAATAGCATTTTCCATATTACCATCAGTAGCTTCTAATGCTTTCTTACAATCAAGCATTCCAGCTCCTGTTCTCTCTCTTAACTCTTTAACATCACTTGCTTTAATCATTATAATCCTCCTCTTTTTTATACAGTAAAAGGGTGAAAAACCTTCCACCCTCCCAATACTAGTTTATCATAATTATTTAGATAATACTTCAACTAATTCAGCTTTTTTCATTGTTGAATAACCTTTAACTCCAGCTTCTTTAGCTTTTGCTTTTAAATCAGCTAAAGTCATAGAAGCAAAATCTACAGTTTCTTCTTTAACCTCTTCTTTTACTTCTTTTTTAACTTCTTTCTTTTCTACTTTCTTTTCAGTTTTTTCAACACGAGCTTCTTTTTCAACTTTTTCAACTTTTTCTTCTTTTACTTCTTTTTTAGCTTTCTTTTCAGCTTTAGCTTTGTCATCATCATTAACGTAATCAATAACTTCATTACCATTAACTTCACTAATTGCATTAGTTAATACACCAAGTAATAATTTAACTGCACGAACAGCATCGTCATTACCAGGAATAACGTAATCAACTAAATCAGGATCACAGTTAGTGTCAACAACACCAAATACTGGAATACCTAAAATACGAGCTTCTTTAATTGCATTTTCTTCTTTACGAGGATCAACAATTACTAATGCTTGAGGTAATCTCTTCATTTCACGAATACCTCTTAAGTTTTTATCTAACTTAGCATATTCTTTCTTGATTTGGATAACTTCTTTCTTTGGTAATAAATCAAAAGTACCATCAGCTTCCATTTTATCAATTTCATCCATTTTTCTAACTCTTGAACGAATAGTCTTAAAGTTAGTTAATGTTCCACCTAACCATCTTTCATTAACGAAATACATGTTAGTTCTTACAGCACATTCTTCAGCAGCTTCTTGAGCTTGTTTCTTAGTTCCTACAAATAAAACTTTTCCACCAGCTTCAGCAATAGCTTTCATTGCTTCATATGCTTCCTCTAATTTCTTAACTGTTTTTTGTAAATCGATAATATAAATATCATCTCTTGTAGTATAGATGAATTCCTTCATTTTAGGATTCCATCTTCTTCTTTGATGTCCAAAATGAACACCAGCTTCTAATAAATAATTCATTGATACTATAGCCATAAATATAATTCTCCTTTTCGTTTTATCTTCTATTAGTTTCTAATATTCATCACCCTAAGGCACTAGACAAATAAATTCACTAATATGTTTATTTTGTTAAAGCTTCAACTAATTCAGCTTTTTTCATTGTAGAATAACCAGAAATGTTAGCATTCTTTGCTGCTTCTTTTAATTCAGCAACTGTCATTTTAGAATAATCTACTTTCTTAGTTTCTTCTTTTTTAACTTCTTTCTTTTCTACTTTCTTTTCTTCTTTTTTAACAGTAGTTTTTTCTTCTTTTCCAGCTGTAACTGTTACTTCACGTCCAATAACTTCTTCATTACGAGTAACTTTACCAGCTTTACCATCACGAGCTACTTTTACGAATTCACTAAACATCTTAGGATCGTTAATAGCAATCTCTGATAACATCTTACGGTTTACTTCAACACCTGCTTTAGTTAAACCTTCAATAAATCTTGAATAACTAATATCATTTTGTCTACATGCAGCATTGATTCTAGTAATCCATAACTTTCTAAAATCTCTCTTTCTTTGTTTTCTATCTCTATAAGCATATTGTAAAGAATTCATTACTTGTTCTTTAGCTGTTTTATAAAGTCTATGCTTACTACCAAAATAACCTTTAGCTTGTTTTAATACTTTTTTATGACGAGCTTTTGTAACTGCTCCATTCTTAACTCTTGCCATGTTTCTTCCTCCTTCAAAATATTACGATTAGATTAAATTCTTTAATCTGTTTTGATCTGCTTTACTTAAATTAGATCCTTTTCTATTCTTTCTATTAGCGTTCATTGGTTTATCTCCAGTATTATGACGACTTCCTGGACGTCCAATTTTGTAATCATTTTTACGTTTTTTAACTACTTTTGCAGTTCCCTTATGTGTCTTAATTTTTGGCATAACTATTCCTCCTACTATTTATTTTTCTTTGGAACCAATAACATAGTCATGGTTCTACCATCTAACTTAGGATGTTGTTCTATATCCGCAATATCTGTAACTCTTGCTGCGAATTGTTCTAAAACCTCTTTTCCTAATTCTGTATGAGCCATCTGACGTCCTTTAAAACGAACAGATAACTTAATACGATCACCTTTTACAAGATATTTACTAGCATTTCTTAACTTAGTTTCAAAATCTCCAACATCAATAACAGGTGATAAACGATACTCTTTTAACTCAGACATATTAGCTTTTTGTTTCTTTAATGCTTCTTTTTCCTTTTTACGTTTTTCATAACGATATTTGTTGTAATCCATAACCTTACATACAGGTGGATTGGCATTTGGACTCATTAAAACTAAATCAAGATTTGCATAACTAGCTAAAGTAAGTGCATCTTGAATTGATTTAACTCCAACTTGTTCCCCATTTGGACCAATTACTAACACTTCACGAGCTTTAATTTGATCGTTGATAGGTTGATTCCCCTTATTGTTTGCTATAAATAACACCTCCATCATTACAAGAAAAAGAAAAGTGGATATAACCGCATTATATCCACTTACCAATAAATAACAAAACAGATTTTGCATTTAGGCTTTCGACCCATCGCTAGTTGCAATCAGGTGGATATAAATCGCTTTCCTTTTTTCTCGACTAGTAATATTTTATGCAAAAATTACCATTTTGTCAACAACTTTTTAAATTTTTTATCTACTTTTACCATGTCCTTCTTCTTGATATATAGCTCCTGCAAACTGACGACCAATTCTTGATGCATCCTTATAACCTTGACTATTAGAATAATAACGAAGATCAGAGATTGTATCATGTGGATCATACTTAACTTGTTCCTCACTTAATCCAGCACTTCTAAATTGATCTCTTAAAGCTTTTTCTAAATCAATTTGATAGGTATCAACTACACCATTAGCTGTTTCCATTTTACCAGGAACAATTGCTCCTGTTTCCTCCCAGACTTTAGGATCGTTTGCCCAAGCAGGTGGATTATCTGTATAAACCCAACCAGGACCAGCTTTTGCCCCTACAAATACACGTAAATCATCTAAATTACTACCTTCACTTCTTAAAGCTTCAACACCTAAGAGAGGTAAATACTTATCAATCATAGCTCCGCCACTATGGAAAACATTACTAACTCCACGACATAAGTCTTCAACTACAATAATAGGACAATCAGCTACAGGATGCCCTGCCGCAACACCAGGAACATCTTTACTAATTTGTAAAATATCTTCTGGTATATCAGTCCATCCATTAGGATTAGCTTCTACGTATTCAGGAGTTATTTTAAAGACAGAACCATAATCTTTTATAACTTTTTTTGGATCAGTAAAATTGCCTTGATCAGCCATAAACATCTTATGCCAGTCAAAACCTAAGTCTTCTCCCGCTAATTTACGGTGAGCTCTAAAAATAGCACTTTTATCTTCTTTAGTTAACTCATACCCTTCCAAAGTGTATAAATTATGCATTTCCATAATCATATCTTTATCTTTATCTGTTAAATTTGACAATCTAATAGTACCAGTATTCATAGTACCAAAGAAATTACGAGTATCAATATACCTTAATCTTATATTTCCCATAATCAACCTCCAAATTTGCTAAATTATAACATAAAAAGGAAAAAGTGTCAAATTTGACACTATACACCTTTCTTTTTCTTATAATAAATTGCTCCACCTATTATACATCCACCAACAACTAATATTAAAAATCCACTTATATAAAATAAACTATTAATATTTAAAGCAGTATCTGGTACATCTACAACCAAAGCATCTTCAACATTATCTAAAAAGTCATCCGCAACATTTCCTTCTTCTTTTGCAACAGAAGAAATAACTGTATCAATAGAATCAAAACCTTCTGACTCAAGAAGATTATTCAAATAACTTACATTATGAAATGAAAATAATTTAAATTGAACGTCTTGTTGATTATCAAAATTGTAAAAAGCATCTCCTAAAGATTCACTATGAGTAAGAATCAAACCATCACTCATAAATATTAATTCATAATCACTCAAATCACCTACTTCGTCAAACGTAATAAGTCCTTCATTCAAATCAAACAAATAGCAATCAGCAATCTGCGAATTCATATCATTAACATTAATCTTTTTTGCCATATAATCAACAAGTTCTTTAGTTTGTTCATCGAATGATGAAGAAATATCCATATTTTGCATTAATAACATATTTATAAAACCAAGTTTAAAAGCATGTAAATCTTGAGGTATTCCATTAACTTGATATTTAACATTTAAAAAAACCATAAAATAATCTTCAGAAACAGAAGAATCATCCTCTAAAAGAGTATCCACAACAATATCTTCTATATATTCCTTACTAATATCTGCGTTTAGATAAACAAAATTATAATTTCCTCCCTCAGGAGAACTACCCGTAACTGCCTCTGGTTCTATAGTAATTGATGAATCAGTAATTGGAATAACATAACAAGGTTCAACACCAGTAAAAATATCTGCATATTCCAAGTCTTCATAACTATAAAGTTCAAGTTCCATCCCCTCAATAGTATAGGAATATTCACCGGATGTATAACTATACGGAAGTTCACCTAATGATACCTCTAAATCATCACTTTCTAATGCTTGAACTTGAAAAACCCCCAAAAACATAAATATTATAAAAAACAAAAATAATCTTCTTACTTTCTTCATTTTATCTAACCTACTTTCTATCTAAAGTATAAAAATAAAACAAATATTTTGTCAAAATAAAAAAGGAAAAAGTTTAAAACTTTACTTTTTCCTTTACATATGAAACAACTTCTTCTAAAGGCAATACAATCTGTTCCATAGTATCACGATTTCTTAAAGTAACCGTACCATTATTCATTGTATCATCATCTACAGTAACTACAAATGGAGTACCAACCGCATCTTGTCTTCTATAACGTTTACCAATAGAGGCAGTCTCATCATAACTAGTAGAAAAATGTTTAGCTAACATACCATATACCTCTCTAGCTTTTTCTCCATGATATTTTTTATTAAGTGGTAATACTGCTACTTTATATGGAGCTAAAAATGGATGTATTTTTAATACTTCTCTAGTATCACCATTCTCTAATTCCTCTACTTTATAACTATCACATAAGAATGCTAAAACAACACGATCTAAACCAAGTGCAGGTTCAATACAATAAGGAATAAACTTTTCATTAGTCTCAGGATCAGCACACATAAAGTCTTCCCCACTACTATTCATATGGTTTTTCAAATCATGATCTGTACGATTCGCAACACCCCATAATTCATCAAAACCAAATGGATAATTATATTCTATATCAGTTGTTGCTTTACTATAATGTGCAAGTTCTTCTTTACTTTGATCATAATAATGTAAATTATCTTTATTCATACCTAAAGATAATAAGAAATCCATACAATATTTTTTCCAATAATTAAACCACTCTTCATCTTCACCTGGTTTACAGAAAAATTCTAACTCCATTTGTTCAAACTCACGAGTTCTAAAAGTAAAATTACCAGGAGTAATCTCATTACGAAAACTTTTACCAGTTTGTCCAATACCAAATGGAAGTTTTGCTCTCATACTTCTTTGTACATTTAAAAAGTTAACAAACATTCCTTGGGCAGTTTCTGGTCTTAAATAAATAGTACTTTTCTTATCTTCAGTTACACCTTGAAAAGTCTTAAACATAATATTAAAATCGCGAATTTCTGTAAAGTTTTCTCCTCCACAATTAGGACATTTAATATGATGTTCTTTTATATAGTTTTCTAATTCTTCATGACTCCATCCATCAGCATGTTCACTACTACCTTCTTTTTGTAAATGACTATTTACAATTTTATCTGCACGAAAGCGTTCTTTACATTCTCTACAATCCATTAAAGGATCAGTTGCCATTGTAAGATGTCCAGATACTTCCCAAGTTTTAGGATTCATTAAAATTGCTGATTGTATACCATAGTTATAAGGACTTTCTTGAATAAACTTTTGCCACCAAGCACGTCTCATATTTTCTTTAAGTTCAACACCTAATGGACCATAATCCCAAGTATTAGCAAGTCCTCCATAAATTTCACTTCCTTGAAAGATAAATCCATATTGTTTACAATAATTAGTTAATTTTTCCATTGTTAATTTTTCCATAAAAACCTCTCCTTTTCTATATAATAATTATTAAACAAATTAAATCCCTCGATAATCTCCCCAATAAGGAACTAATTGTATAAATATTAATAAACGATTATCCATAACATCACTTCCTAATAAAAAAACTTCTAGAATATGTAAGGACGAGACAAGCCCGCGGTTCCACCTTACTTATTCTAGAAGAATCAGCTTTGTTTTATACTGCTCGCAGCTTTCCACACTGGTCATCACACTTATTGACTTAACTATAACGAACTTTTTAAACTCTGTCAACCCTTATTTTAACAGCAGCATTCTTTATAATATGTTTCTTATGTGAGCCACTTAATGATTCTAAAAATCCTACAAGTTGAAACATAGCATAAATAAAGAAAACACCAAATAATAAGAAAAACATAGTACTAGATTGTACCAAAACAATCATCAAAATACATAAAGTAATTAAAGATAAAATAACTCCTACAATATCTAAAATCCTTAATAACTTATCATTATTTTTCATAAACTTCTCCCCCTTAAATTGCGCTTATTATACTACAAAAGAACTAAAAAGTAAAGAATTACTTCAATTTCAATTATTAAAAATAAACAATGACTTAAACTATTATTTATGCTATGTTTTATATAAGGATGTGATATTATGTTTGATCAAGAATTATTGAGCATGTGGGGAGAATGGAGATTAAGAGAAGTTCTTGAAGGTGGCAATTATCCAAGTGATTATTTATCATTAGATGAAAGTGATATATGGCATAGAATAGCATTAGAAAATTATATTTTAAAATGTAATGCTACACCACATGGTGAAAAAGAAAAAATGGGAATAAAACAATATAAAAGAGAATTATTAGATGCCTTTACGAAACATCCAGAAATATATACAATCAGTATATTATTAAAAGAAGAGAATGCTGAATCTGTATTTACAAAGGAAGAACTTTTAAAACTAAATCAGACAAAAAGAAATATAACGTCAAGAGCTCATAAACTATATCTAGAATCTAAAAAAAGAGAATTAACAGATGAAGAAAAGAACACACTTATGACTTTCTTTATCGCCACAATGGATACTAAAAATGAAGGATTAAAATCATCTATAGAAGACTATGCAAAGAACATATTAGATAAAAATGTCATTCCCGAAAATGATATGGAGTTTAAATTCATATTAAGCTATTTTCATAGAAGAATGCTTACGGATAAAAATTTAGGAGATAATTATGAAAATATAAACTGTGGTATATACTTGACACAAAAACCCCAAAACATTCTTGGCTGTTATTCTTATAATAACATTTTTGTAAATATAAATTCAAATTATACTTTATCAGAAGCTATGCATGTAGTATGTCATGAGACTAGACACGCTATTCAAGATTATCAATCAAAACATGACCCTAATTCAGTGGTTGGATTTCTATATACAGTTAAAAATTTACTATATAGACACTATAAAACCAAAGAATATGATCCCTATCATTGTAATTACAGATATCAAGACATAGAAAGAGATGCAGAAGAAGATGGCTATAGAGTTGCTTCTTCCATATATTTCTATTTAGGTTATTATGATATAAGTGCTTCATTAAAAGAACAAAAGCAAGAAGATTTTCATAGAAGAGCTTTTGAATATGAATTTATTAAGGATGAAAATGGAAAAAAATTCCCTAAAGAAATATATAATGTAACTCATATGAATAGAATAATAGAAGAACATCCAGATTATCTAAAAAAATATATTGTACTAAGACAAGTGTATCATGAAGATGGAAGTGCTAAAAGTTTTGAGGAAATGTTAGCAACCGATATTATGGCGAACGAACCAGGATATTATAAAATATTTCATGATTATCTAATATACTATGTAATAAAAGGAGAACTAGAACACTTAGACTTAGACAAACTATCAAAAGAAGAAAAAGTAAGAACTTTAAAACATCTTATTTCTATGTTTCAGGAAGAGTGTAACATTGTAATACAAATGACAAAGTATGAAAAAGATATGAATGTAAGTTCAGATCAACGAAGTCATATTAGTAAATATCATCTTCAAATTACTTCATCCCTTGCTAGTTTTTTATCAAAAAATTACCAAACTATTGAAAAAATGACAGAAGATGAGGAACTTGGCCCACGTTTTGATGCCAGAAGATATATATCTGATTTTAGAGACTTAAAACATTCCCTTTCAAGGTATGAACAAGAAGATGAATTTAAAGAAAGTCTAAATACTGAATTATCGAAGTTAAAAGAATCATATCGGAGAACATTCAGGACGCGTAATTGGTTACATTTACAAAAGCATTTAAAAGAATTAGATGAAGAAACATTACAAAGTTCAATGACAATGCCAGATGGTACTCAAATGAGTTTTAGACAATATTGTGAAAAATATATTTTTAGACATATGAATAGTCATAGACAAATGGTCTTACCTGATGGTGAAACAACATCTATAAGTGAAGCTATAAAAACTTCCTTAAACCAAATTCAAAATAA
>CALVJZ010000006.1 GCA_944332465.1 uncultured Bacilli bacterium
TTCATAATGATAAATTGTTTGATTTTCCCATTAAAAATTGTTATTGTGAAACAATTGAAGTTATTGAAACACAAAAAAAATAGGCATCGCCTATTTTTTTATTTGTTGTAGTATTCAACGATTAATGCTTCATTAATATCAGCATTAAGTTCATTTCTTTCAGGAAGTCTTACATAAGTACCTTCCATTTTTCCTTCATCATAAGTAATGAAGTCAACACGTTTTGAAACTTTAGATAAACTTTCAGCTACAACTTTTAAGTTCTTATCATCTTCTTTTAAAGAAATAACATCTCCAACTTTAACTTCGTATGAAGGAATGTCTACTTTTTTACCATTTACAGTAACGTGTCCGTGGTTAACTAATTGTCTAGCTCCACGACGAGTAGTAGCAAATCCAATTCTATATACTAAGTTATCTAAACGAGATTCAAGTAATCTTAAGAAGTTAGTACCAGTTACACCTTTAATTTTAGAAGCTTTTAAGAAAGTATTTTTGAATTGTCTTTCATTTACTCCATACATGAAACGAACTTTTTGTTTTTCTTTTAATTGTGTTCCGTAGTCAGATAATTTTCCTCTACGAGCATTACCATGTTGTCCAGGTCCGTATGGACGACGAGCTAATTCTTTTCCAGTTTCAGAAATTGAAAATCCAACGTGACGTGCTTTCTTATAACTTGGTCCAGTATATCTTGCCATAAGTATTCTCCTTTCTTTATATTACATTCATTGAAATGATTTAGTCGTACCTTAGGGAGTTTTTCTTTCTCTTTCGCGTAAACAGCAATTGTTACTTGATTTTTTGAAAAACACTTTAAAGCACTCCAAATCTGCTGTTTCAAGTGAATTGCAGTTATAATTATATGATAAAGTTGTTGATATGTCAAGAAATAATGGACTTTAAAATCTTATTAAAATTTATTAAAAATGTAGAAATAAGTTGTTATTTTGTGATAGAATAGGAATAGATGATAAGGTGGTGGCGTATGCAAGGACAGTTTTTATTTATTGGTTCTTATATAGTTATTTGTATTATTGTCATTATTGTTGCGCTTCACATTATTCGTAAGAGTGTTGCTAATAAATATAGAAAGAGAGTGCATGAGTTAGAAGTAGCTAAAAACGTAGTTGCAAGTACACCTGTTTCTTTAGAGTTATCGAAGGTTGAACCTATTATTAAAAATGATAAAATGGAAGAAAAATATAATGAGTGGCAAGATCGTTTTAATAAATTAAGAGATAATGATTTAGCGCTTATTGATGATATGTTGATTGATTTGGACATTTATATAGATAAAAAAGATTATAAATCTTGTGTTTATCGTTTAGCTAAAACTGAGTTTGAAATTTATAGAGTTAGAGAAGCGGCTGATAGTTTGCTTGATGAAATTAAAGAAATCACTTTAAGTGAAGAAAAGTATCGTGCTATTGTTATTAAGTTGAAAGCTAAATATCGTGAATTAAATAAAGATTTTCAAAATCATCGTCAAATGTATGATGATATGCAAGAAGCAGTTAGTTTACAACTTGAAAATATTGAAAGACGTTTTTTAGATTTTGAAAAAGTAATGGAAAAAAATCAGTATAGTGAAGTTGTACATATTGTTAAAGCTTTAGACAATATGATAGAACATATGGGTATTGTAATAAAAGAAGTACCAGATTTACTTCTTATGGCTAAACAAGTTATTCCTAATCGTATGAAAGAAGTAAAAGAGTTAAATGATGATATGGTTAATCATGGTTTTCCACTTGATTATTTAAATGTTGATTATAACTTAGAAGAATCACAAAAAAATATTGATCATATATTAGATAAAGTAAAAGTTTTAAATTTGGAAGATTGTATGTTTGAACTTAAAACAATGCTTGATTATTACGATTCATTATTTGTTGATTTTGAAAAAGAAAGATTGTCTCGTAAAGCTTATGAAGAAATGGAAAAAGATTTTGCTAAGAAGTTAGAGAAAACTAATAAAGTAGTTGATGAGGTATATAAGCAATTAGATGATATTAAAAATATGTATGATTTAAATGATCAAGATGTTGAAACGATTCATGAAGTTAATAAAGTTTTAGTTGTTATTAATGATGATTATAAGAAAATGTTAGCAAAAGTAGAAGCAAAATCATCACCATATTCGATGTTGCAGCAAGAAGTAGAAGAACTAATTGTTCGTTTAAAAGATATGGAAGATAATTTAGATACAGCACTTAAATCTTTAGGTAATATGTATGATGATGAAATTAGAGCTCGTGAACAGTTGGAAGAAATTGAATCTTTCTTAAAACAAAGTAAAGATAAAATGAGAAGTTATAAGTTACCGATTATTACTAATAATTATTTTGTTCAGTTATCAGAAGCAAATGAAGCTATAGCTGAGGTTGTTAAAGAGTTAGAGAGAAAACCAATAGTTATTAAAACATTAAATACAAGAGTTGATACAGCGAGAGATTTAGTTTTAAAACTTTATAATACAACTAATGAAATGATAAAAACAGCACAACTTGCAGAAATGGCAATTGTTTTTGGTAATAGGTATCGTGTTAATTATGATGAAGTAGATAGTGGTTTAAACGATGCTGAGTCAATGTTTTTTAAAGGTGAGTATAAAAAGGCTTTAGATATATCTATTAAAGCAGTTTCTTTAGTAGATGAAAATATATATAGAAAGTTGTTGGCGGTGTATGATAAATAAGTTTAAAAGGGGTTTTGGTACTTATGAAATGCTTACTGTTTTTGTTGTGATACTTATTATTGTTGTTATATGTTTGTCATTTGTATTTAAATCAGATTATAAAGAAAAGTATGCAGTTATGGAGTATAATGCAAGAATGTTTGCGTTATCTGCTAATAATCTTTCTATAGAGACGGGATCTCATGGACCATTTTATTTACAAGAACTTATTGATCAAAGACTTTCATCTTCTATAAAAAATCCATTTAAGGGTAGCAAATATTGTGATAGTTTGTTATCTAAAGTTGTTATTAAGAAACAAAAAAAATATGTTACTTTGCAATGTGGAAATTATTTGATATATAATCAAGATACTTTAGATAAAGAATTTACAATTTATCAAGTTGGTAGATGGAAAAAAGGTAATACTGATGATGATAATGTTCAAGTTGAAGATTTTTATAATTTGGTAGAAGATGGTAAGAACCTTTTTGATGAAGATTTAGAAGAGGGAGCTTTTCTTTATAGTTATAATATGAAAAAGGGTACTACTTATGATAGTATTAATGATATACCAGAGAAAAATAAATTAGTTCATGAAGTAAGACATCGTTATTTAGAAAAAGTAAATTAGAAGAAATGTTTTCTTCTTTTTCTTTTTATGATAAAATAGTGGCGTTATTGAGGTGATATTTTATGAAAAGAGTTATTTTAATTAAGTATGGTGAACTAAGTACTAAAAAAGGAAATCGTAATTTTTTTATAAATACTCTATATCGTATGATAAATGAAAAGTTAAAAAACTTTGATGTTAAAATATTTAAAGATAGAAGTCGTATGTATATTGAATTTCATGATGAAGATTTAGATAAAATAAAAGAAAAATTAGATTCAGTATTTGGTATTCATATGTATCATATAGCTTATATTGTTGATACTAATATTGAAGCAATAAAAGAGTTGTTAATTTCTTTAGTAGGTAATATGGATTTTAAAACTTTTAAAGTAGAAGTAAAAAGAAGTGATAAATCCTTTTCAATGCATAGTCAAGAGATGAATCGTTTCTTGGGTGGAGTTGTTTTAAAAAATAAAGATAATATATCCGTTGATGTACATAATCCAGATGTTTTAATTAAAGTAGAAGTTAGAGAAAATCATAGTTATATATATTTTAATGCTTATAAAGGTGCAGGTGGGTATCCACTTGGTAGTCAACCTAGAGGACTTCTTATGTTATCAGGAGGTATTGATTCACCAGTAGCGGGTTATTTAGCTATGAGACGTGGTGTACCAATTGATTGTGTTTATTTTGAAGCGGTTCCTCATACTAGTTTAGAGGCTAGAAATAAAGTAATTGAATTATCTAGAAAATTAGCAAAATATGCTGTTGATATAAATTTACATATTGTTAACTTTACTAAAATTCAAGAAGAAATTTATAAAAATTGTCATCCTAATTATTGTATTACTATTATGCGTCGTATGATGTATCGTATTATGGAAAAATTAGCTAAAAAATATAATGCTTTAGCAATTATTAATGGTGAGTCTGTAGGACAAGTGGCGTCTCAAACTCTTACAAGTATGAGTGTTATTAATGAAGTAACAAATATGCCAGTTTTACGACCAGTTTGTTGTTTTGATAAATTAGAAATTATTGATTTAGCTAAAAAAATAGATACTTATGATATTAGTATTTTACCTTATGAAGATTGTTGTACTGTGTTTGTACCTAAACATCCAGTTATTAATCCATCATTAGAACAAGCTAAAAAAGAAGAAGAAAAGTTTGATTTTTTACCTTTAATTGATGAAGTTTTAGAAAATATTAATACTATCGTTGTTAAAGAGGAAGAAGAATATTCTGATTTGTTATAAATTTCCAGTTGATTTTTAGTATTAAAATCAAAAAAAATCACAACCTATGAATGTAGGAGGTGAATATCATGAACAGTTCAAAGAATTCTATGAAAATGAGAGTTCCTGGAGCTAAACAAGCTATTGAAAAAATGAAATATGAAATAGCTAATGAATTTGGTGTTAACTTAGGACCTGATGCTACAAGTCGTGCTAATGGTACTGTTGGTGGTGAAATTACTAGACGTTTAGTTCAAAACGGAATGAACCAAGTTAGTGGAAGCTATACTAATAAATAATGAAATTAGCTTATAAGATAGGTAGATAACCTATCTTTTTTTTTAATTTTATGTTATTCTATTATATAGTAATAATAGGAGGAATCGTTATGGAAGGTGTATTAGAAAAGTCTTTAGCTGAAGAAAAGTTTGAGAAATTATTGTTGCAAGAACAACAAGATTTAGAAAATCAAGCAAGATTACTTAGTAATAGTTATCAAGGAGCTCATGTTTTATTGTCTAAGGGTAATGATGATGATCAGTTTAATGTTTATGGATTACTTCAGAATAGAGATTTATTAGTTAGTTTGGAGCCTTCTTTAAGTGATCAATTCGATATCCTTCAATATTTTTATGATAATAATCTTTTAGATGTAGATCAGGTATTGATTGCGGTTAATAATATTAGAAGTCATAAAACAATGCTTAGGTGTGTTAATGAAGCAAATAAAACTGTTCGTGAATTAAATTCGGTTCAGAAAAAAATTAAAGCAAGTAAATCTATGAGTGATAGTGAAAAAGCTAGTAGAGTTTTAAGAAGTAAGTTAAGTGATGAAGAGAAGGTTGATGTATTACGAGCTATGGCTTATCGTAGTTGTGCTCATTCTAAGGAAGAAAAAGTTGATGTTACAGAAGATGTTGTATCTTCTGATTTGATTTCTACTTTAAGAAATTCATATGCTCAGGTTATAGAAGGAGTAACTCCATATTTATCAAAATATTATTCTAAAGTTGCAGGTTTACCTCCAGAAATGATTAGATATTATGAAAGTGCTATAAGAATTTATGAAGAATTAAAAAAAGAAGGTAGAGAAGAAGAATTATCAGGTAAATTAAATTATGATGATATGAGATTAAGTTTATCAGTATGGCATGCTATTGATTTGCGAGGTAAAATTGATGAAATGTTAAAAGGCTCTGTTCAAAGTGTAGAACAATTTCAACAAGTACAAAATTATTTATCAAGTTTAAGTTCTTCATTTGAAACAATTAAAAGTTTAGATGATAGTTTTTCTCAAGAAAAAGGTGTTAGTGGAGAAAGACAAGTATATTTCTTACTTGATAATGATGGGAAACCATTTTTTGATGTTAGTAAATTTTCTGATGGCGAAAAAAGAAAAGTTAGTAGTCTGTTGAAAAAATTACATGATGAGGGTAATTCTGATAAAGATATGAAAAGTCATCCGATTTTAGTTCCTAAAAAACTTCCACATCATATGTATACGTTAAGGTCTTCTGATTTTTTAGTTTCTTATATACCATATAATGGTGATGTTTTAGTTTTAACATTTGGTGATAGACGTAATATTTATGAAGATAGTACTAAAATATCAGAAAGAGCATCTTCATTAATAGATAGAACAATAAAGTCTATGAAAAGTCAAAGTCCAGCTTTTGTAATGGCGCAAAGTAGTTTTAGTGAAGGTCTTGATAGTGCTGTATCTTTAGGTGTTGGAGGGCTTGTTAAATGATAGATGATAAATTAAAACAGTTGTTTATTGATATAAAATTGGATTGTTTAGAACTTATTTTAGCAAAAGATGTTTCTATTTCTGATTTATCTTATCAATTAGGAATTAGTAATAAGGATTTTTATAATAGAATGAAAAGTACAGAACAAGATTTTTCTTTTTACTTAAAGATGTATTATATTTTGTTGAAGTGGAGGTGATATAGTGAATTTGCATGATTATGTTATGGCAAAAATTGAAGCTTTATATCAAGATTACGATTCTATATCTGCTGATAATAGTGTAGAAATCGAAAGATTAAAAACAATGCAAAGTCAACTAGAAGAAAGTCCTGAGAATCTTTGTTATATCTTACCTGCAGATTTTGAAAATGTTTTTGATGTTTCTAATCCTAAATTTTCTAAAAAGTTAAATGAAGTTCAAAGAGTTTTAGAGGGGATTTATGAAAGAAAGTTATTAATGAAACTTTCAAAAGGACAGACACAGTTTATTGAATCGATAATTAGTGGTATAGGAGAAAAGATAGGAGACTTGGAAGAAAGAAATAAATATTATATAGAACATCCTGAAGAATTAGCTGATATTTTATCTTCTTTAGAGGAAAAAATTGCTGCTTATGAAGAGTTAGAAGCTAAAATTGGTAATCCTGAAGATATGAGAGTTTTAACTCTTGATGATTTTTCGTTATTTGAAGAAATTACTAATGATCCTAATTTTTCAATGAAGGATAAAAAAGCGTTATTAAAACAAATTATTGAGTATAATGAAGGAGTTTTACAAAATCATAAAGAGGTAGCGTTAGCTGATAAAGAAGATGTTAATAAATTATTTAGTAGTTTTTCTGTTTCTGATAAAGTTTTAGGTTTAATAAAGAAAAATGAAGGAGAAGTTTTAAGTCATATAAATTTAGATAGAGCTAGAGATGTTTTACTTTATATGAAAGAACAAAATCTGTTATCTGTGTTTAGTCCTGATGCTTTACTTACGATTGCTGTTTATGGTGATGTTTTAACATTACAAAAAAGATATGAAAGTTTAGATAGTATTCCAAAGTCATTATTTTCTATTCCTTCTGTTTGGATAAATAATGTGTCATCTTCTAAAAGGGGAGGAAGAAGTGTTTATCGTGGGAAAAATGTTGGTAAAACTAACGGAAGTCCACTTTCATCTGCTGCTCATCGTGTATCTTATGAAGATTTGGTTGAAAATGAAAGATTTTTACAGTCGATAGGTCTTGATGTTTCAATAATGGGTGAAAGAGGTCTAACTGCTTTACAACAGCCAACTAATAGAGTTGTTGAAAATTATCATGTTTTAAAAGATTTAGGACTTTTTGAAGGATGCGATATGAGTAAATTTCCAAGTGCGGTATTTGCTGCTTCTAATATTTTTGATAGAGCTAATCGTTTTATAGAGCTTGGTCTTTTAGGTAAAAAAGGTTTTAATTATGTGTCTAATTATCCATCAGCTTTTAACTTTTTTGCGGAAGAAGCGTTTGCTAAATTATATGATTTGAAGCAAAATTCTAGTGAAAGAGAATACTATGATACAATAACTTCTGATTTTAGAAGTGATACATTAAAAACAGATGTGCGTTTAGCAAGGGGAGATTTTTCTCTTGGGGAAGATTTAGAAACTTTTGTTTTTGAAAGGTTTGTTGATTTATCAGATAAGATTCCTAATGCAAAATTATATGATGAAGTTTTAAGAAATAGTAGTTATGGTGTTAATCATGATATCTTAGATGATGAAAGTATTCAATATTTAGATGCTAGATTTGGTACGGACGATGATTTACGATATGTTATTGGAGGACAGATTGTTTCTAGAGCTAAAGTATTACATAATTATTCAACTTTAGTTAGTGAAGGATATCAAGGAGAAGAAGCACTTTTATATTCTACAGTATCTGGTATGTATTTAACAGAAGATAGTTTTGAAAAAGTTGCTGGTGATATTCATATGTCATATCAAAAAGGAGGAAATAGTGATGCAGTATCTAAAACAATATAATTTGAGTGATGATGATTTATTAGTAATAAAAAACAATTTAAGTGAAGATCTTTTATCAGTTATTTTGTTACAAGAAGATAAAGTTGTTTCTATCCTTGATTATTTTTATAAAGTTGGTGTAAATATCTTAGATTTAATTTTATTAAAAGGTACAATATTATATGAAAATATAGACTTTATAAAAGATAAAATAGAAAGTAGTTTAAATCCTAATTTTTTAGATTTAATAAAAGAAAATCCTAGTTCTTTAGATTTAATTGGACTATAAAGATTTTCTTTTTTTCTTTAGGAAAATATGTTATAGTATGGGTACAAGGAGAGATTATATGAAATTATTGTCAGTTAATGCAGGTAGTAGTACTTTGAAATTTCGTTTATATGAAATGCCTGAAGAAGAAATTATTATGAAAGGAAACTATGAAAGAATAGGATTAGATGGTTCTAAATATAGTTTAACTATTGGGGATAAAAAAGAGTCTCAAGAAGTTGCGATGCATGACCATAAAGATGCTGTTAGCTTACTTTTAAAACATTTGTTAGAGCATAATGCTATTTCTTCTTTAGATGAGATTGAAGCAGTAGGTCATCGTGTTGTTCATGGTGGTAGTAAATATTCACAATCTGTTTTATTAAATGAAGATGTTGTTGCTGAAATAGAAGCTATTTCTCCACTTGCTCCATTACATAATCCAGGAGCAGTAAAAGGAATGAGAGCTTTTATGGAAGAAGTTCCTAATGCTAAAAATGTTGTTTGCTTTGATACAGCATTTCATCAAACTATGGATGCAGCTACTTATATGTATCCTGTACCTTATGACTGGTATCAAAAACATAATGTAAGAAAATATGGTTTTCATGGATTAAGTCATAAATTTATTACTGAAAAAATGTCAGAAATACTTAATAAAGTACCTAATTTAATTATTTGTCATATTGGTAGTGGTTGTAGTATAACAGCAGTTAAGGATGGTAAATGTATTGATACTTCAATGGGATTTACACCTAATGCTGGTATTATGATGGGAACTCGTTCAGGTGATATTGATTATTCTTTAATTAATTATGTGATGAAAGAAGAAGGAAAAGATTTAGCTTGGATTGAGAATCAACTTAACTTTCATAGTGGACTTGAAGGAATTGCTGGTAAGAGTGATTTAAGAGATATTGATGAAGGTTTTGAAAAAGGTGAAGAACGTGTTGTTTTAGCAGTTGATATGTATACTAATAAGATTGTTGATTATATTGCGAGATATTACATGAAATTAAATGGAAAAGTTGACGCTATTTGTTTTACAGCAGGTGGAGGCGAAAACGATCCTATGATTCGTAGTGAAGTAATGAAAAAATTATCAGCAATTGGTGTAAAAGCAGATGAAGAAGTAAATAATAAGACTGTTGTTAGAAAAGGTCTTGAAGGTGTTGTTTCTTCTAAAGATTCAACTATTCCAGTTTATGTTTTAGGAACAGATGAAGAATTAATGATTGCACGAGATACATACGAAATTGTTAGTAAATAATTATTGACTAAACTTTAGTTTAGTCTTTTTATTTGGGTTTTTCTTTGAAAAGATGGTGCTTTGTAGTATAATATTAATAGGTTATAGAAAGAGGGATGTTATGAAAATTATTTCTATTAATGCAGGAAGTAGTTCACTAAAATTTAGTTTATTTAATATGGATGATGAATCTGTGATAGCTAGTGGATTATTTGAAAGAATAGGTATAGAAGGTAGTAAATATACTATTAAGTATAATGGAGAAAAAATTTCACAAGAAATAGAACTACCTACTCATGTTGATGCAGTAAATATTTTACTTGATAAACTTACAGATTTAAATATTATTGAGTCTTTAGATGAAATTCATGGTGTTGGACATAGAATTGTGCAAGGTAAAGATATCTTTAAAGAAAGTGTTATTGTAACTGATGAAGTTATGGAAAAATTAGATACTATTAAAGGTTTTGCACCATTACATAATCCAGCTAATATGTTAGGTATTGAAGCATTTAGAAAAGTTTTACCTAATGTACCTATGGTAGCAGTTTTTGATACGGCTTTTCATCAAACTATGGATGAAGTTAGTTATTTATATCCAGTTCCTTATTCTTGGTATAAAGATTTCGGGGTACGTAAATATGGAGCTCATGGTACTTCTCATCGTTATATTGCTAATCAAGTTAAAAAGATTCTTGGAAAAGATGAATATCGTTTAATAAGTTGTCATATTGGTAATGGTGGTTCTATTACAGCAATTAAAGATGGTAAATGCGTTGATACATCAATGGGATTTACACCTCTTGCTGGTATTATGATGGGAACTCGTTCAGGAGATATCGATCCATCTATTATTCCATATGTGATGGAACAAGATGGAAAAAATGCTAGTGAAGTTATTGATGATTTAAATAAACGCAGTGGTTTACTTGGAATGAGTGAATATAGTAGTGATATGCGTGATGTATTAGAAAAATGTGATGAACAAAATGAAAGAGCAATTGTGGCACGTGATAAGTATGTGCGTCGTGTAGTTGATTATATTGCCCAATACTATGTATTATTAGGTGGGGCAGATGTTATTGTCTTTACAGCAGGTGTAGGTGAAAATAGTGTGCCTGTTCGTAGACAAATATGTGAAGAATTAGCTTGTTTAGGAGTTAAAATTGATATTGATGCAAATAATAAACGTGGTGAGTTTGTAAAACTTAGTACAGATGATTCTAAAATAGATGTTTATGTTATTCCAACTGATGAAGAATTAATGATAGCAAGAGATACAATGGATTTAATTAATAGATAGGATGAGGGTTATGTATAATTCCTTAATTGAAGTTATAGAAAAATATGATACTATCGTTATTGCAAGACATATTGGGGTTGATCCAGATGCTTTATGTAGTCAATTAGCTTTACGTGATACAATACGTTTAAACTATCCTAATAAAAAGGTTTTAGCAATCGGTACAGGTAGTGCTAAGTTTGCACATATTGGAAGACTTGATAAGCTAGAAACTGTAGAAAATGCTTTACTTATTGTTACTGATACACCTGATAAAAAGAGAGTGGATTCAGTTGATTTTAGTCAATTTTCTAGTATAGTTAAAATAGATCATCATCCTTTTATGGAAGATTTTGGTGGACTAGAAATAATTGATGATGAAGCTAGTTCTGCTTGTGAAATATTGATGCGGATTATATATAGTACAAAGTTAGAAATTGATTCTAAGATATCAGAACTTTTATATATGGGTGTTGTTTCTGATTCAAATAGATTTTTATTTGATAGTTCAACACCAGCATTATTTTCTTTAATATCTTATTTTTTAGCAAAATATCCATTTTCTATTTCAGAATGTTATCAAAAACTATATTTACGTCCTATGAATGAAGTTAGATTAGAAGGATATATTGCTTTAAATATGAAAGTTACAGAAAATGGACTTGGTTATATTCCTATTACTAATGATGTAATTTTACAATTTGGAGTAGATAGTGCTAGTGCTGGAAATATGATTAATAACTTTAACTTTATTAAAGAAGTTGTTGTCTGGGTAACAATGACCGAAGATGTTAAAAATAGTCAGATACGAGTTTCGATTCGTTCACGTGGACCAGAGATAAATAAGATAGCAGAAAAGTATCACGGTGGGGGACATAAGTTTGCTAGTGGAGCTAGAGTTAAGACAATGGAGGAAGCTATGCAAATAGTAAATGATTTAGATCATTTATTAGAAAAATATCAAAGTGAGGTGGAAACAAATGATAATTAAAGATGCTAATTTAGAAATTATTGCGACTCGTAGAAGTCAGTATCCTGAAGAAGGAAAACCAGAATTTTTATTAGTAGGGCGCAGTAATGTTGGTAAAAGTAGTTTTATTAATGCCTTGCTTTCAAGAAAGAATTTAGCTTATACTTCAGCTAGACCAGGTAAGACTCAAACACTAAATTTTTATTCAGTTAATGATAGTTTTTATTTGATTGATGTACCTGGTTATGGTTATGCTTCTGTCGATAAAAAAACACAATCTAAGTTTGGAATGATGATTGAAGAATATTTAGAAAAACGTGATGTTTTAAAACGGGTATTTTTACTTATAGATTTCCGTCATAAGCCTACGGAAGATGATTTGTTAATGTATAACTTTTTAAAGTATTATAACTTGCCCGTGACAGTGATTGCTACAAAAGCAGATAAAGTTGGCGGTAGTAAAAAAGAGAAAAATTTAAAAGATATTTTAGATACTTTAGATTTAGTTGTAGGTGATGATTTAGTAGTTTTTTCTAGTGTTACTAAGTTAGGTGTTAAAGAAGTATTGAAAAAGATTGATAGTCTAGTTAACAGTGATGTTAATTAGGCTTTTTTCATATATTACTATAGGTGATATGATGAAGGTGGAAAGACTTGATAATGGTTACTTTATTTTTTTTAATAGTAGTTATATTGGTAATATACCTAGTAAGAAAGAAGATATTATTGTTTTAGTAAAAGATTTATTATTAAAAAAAAGATATATACTTCATTTAAGTGGTTTTTATAAAGTAAAAGTATATTTTGATAGTAAAGTTGGTATATTTTTAATTTTAAATTTATTAGATAGATTAAATAATGATTTAGAACTTAGAGTAGTTGTTTATATGAATGATAAAATATATTTTAAGACAAAAGATTATTTTTCTTTACCTAAAAATGTAGTTACTTATTGTTATCAATCATATTATTTTTGTGAAGCAAGTAAAGTGTCTTTTTCTAATTTAGAGTTTGGTGAATATATATTTGGTGAAAGGTTATATCCATATTATTTTTTATGGAAAAAGTGTCGTTCTTTACAATAAGTTAGTTTTTGTTTTATAATATTTTTGGTGATATTTATGGATAAAAAGAAGTTTTTTTCCTTAGGTATAATTCTTTTTGTACTGATAGTTTTATTTGTTTATCTTTTTGTTGTTAATAAAGAGATGCAAAAAGAACAGTTATTAATTGATATTAGTCGTTATGCTGATTGTAATTTAGTTGAAGTAGAAAAAGAAAAAGTTCATGTATTTGGGAGTTATCGTAAGCTTGAGAATGAAATTTATGACTATATTTTAAATTTTCAAAAACAGTATTCTAAAGTATTAGATTATGCTAATGATAAAGAGTTAGTTTCTATTTTAGCTGTTGACAATTATCTTCAAGATGGACCTGATTTTGTTAAAAGTAATCAATATATAGAAAAAGTGCGTAGTGATTTTGATTTAGATATGGAACAGTTACTTAGTTTTTGTTCTGAAGAGGGATTGAATTCTTATGTTAATAGTCTTAATTTATCTAATTCTAAAAAACAATTATTTATTGATGTAGTTATGGAGTCTGGTCTTTTAGATAATTTTAAATCTTATAAAGATATCTTTTTAGAAAGTGAAAATCATATGAATGAAGTATTTAATAGTGTTATTTCTACTTTAGCTTTTTTAATGAATAATCAAGATAAGTGGAAAATAGAGGATGGAGAGATTCAGTTTTCTACGGAAGATTTAGTTAATAAGTATAACTCTTTAGTTGATAATTTATTATAAAAACAATCCACAGTTATTGTGGATTGTTTTATATGACAATTGCTATTAAGTTATTTGAACCTTTATTAACTATTTTAGCTAGAGTTGTTTGTAATTTTAATCTAATATTATCGGGCATTAGATTAATTTTTGCTTGTATTCCTTCTTGGACAATAGAATCTAGACTTCTACCGAAGATTTCACTTTTCCAAATTTCGTTAGGATTATTTGTTTTATCTTTGGTTAGATAATCAATTAGTTCTTTAGATTGAACTTCACTACCTATAATTGGTTCAAAGGTTGATTCTACATCTACTCTAATCATATGTATTGATGGAGCAACAGCTTTAAGTTTAACACCATATCTTGGTCCTTGTTTAATTATTTCTGGTTTATCTAGTTTCATATCTTCTATTGATGGTGTTGCGACACCATAACCTGTTTGTTTTACCATTTTTAAGGCATATTTATATTGATCATATTCTTTTTTGGCAGTGTTATAGTCTTGGAATAAGGCTAGTAAGTCAGCTTTGTTTTTTATATCGATATTAATTATTTCTTTTAGTGTTTCTTCATATAAAGAAGCTGGTGCGGTTAAGTTTATAGTTATTATTCCTGTAGATGTATCTACATCTGAAAGATAGGCTTTTTCTATTTTTTCATTTTCAGTAAAATGGTCTGTGATATGTTCAGTATCTTTTATTTTATCAATTTCTATTACGCTTTCTTTTATTGAATTAATGTAGGCTTTTTTGACAGGATGCTCTGGATTTAAGATAGCAATCCATTCTGGGATATTTATTTTTATTTCTAAAACTGGGAATTCATATAGGGCTTCTCTTAAAATATCTATCATATCTTTTTCAGTCATTGTTTCAATACTTATAGGTAGAACTGGTACTTGATATTCTTCTTTTAAGGTATCAACTAAGTTTTTAGTTTCAGGTAGAGTAGGATGTGTTGTGTTTAATATTACGATAAATGGTTTCGCAAGGCTTTTTAGTTCTTCAATAACTCTTTTTTCAGCATCAATATAGTCATTTCTTTCAAACTCACCAAATGATCCGTCTGAAGTTATAACGATACCAATACTAGCGTGGTCTTTAATTACTTTTTCAGTACCTATTTCAGCAGCTTCTACAAATGGTATTTCTTCTGTATACCATGGTGTTTTTACCATTCTAGGACCATTTTCGTCACTAGCACCTTGAGCTTTATCTATCATATATCCAACACAGTCTACTAATTTAATATTGCATGTAAAGTCATCAATATTTATTTTGGCTGAATTATTGGGTATAAACTTTGGCTCTGTTGTCATAATTTGTTTTCCTGCTGCTGATTGAGGAATTTCATCTAAAGTTCTTTTCTTTTCATATTCATCTTCAATATTTGGAACGATTAATGTTTCTACCATTTTTTTAATAAAAGTTGATTTTCCTGTTCTTACTGCTCCAACTACACCAAGATAAATATCTCCGCCACTACGTTTGGCTATATTTTTTATTATTTCATATTTATCCATATACATTCTCCTTATACAGTTAACTATATGATTTTAGTTAAAAAAAAAGAACGTTTTTTAACGCTCTTTACTTATTGTAGGTTAAACTATTTATAACTTTTTCAAAGTCTGCTTTACAAATTTCTTGATTTTCTGGATTACTACTGGTTTCTATTTCATAATAATCATTTTTCTTTTTTAGGATATAACTATTACTTATTTCATAGCTTCCTGTTATTTTTACCTGTTGCCAAGTTTCATTATTTATATTTATTTCGGTGATAGGAATATTACTTTTATCTTTTTCATTATATAAAACTAAATTGTTTATATAATCAAATTCGTCATCATAATATGTTGCGTTATATGATGTTGTGACAAGTATATGGCAATAATTATCAGTACTATAGTAGTTTTTATAGGCACTGTTTGTAGTACTGCCATCATATCCTAGATAGAAGTTTTTAGGGATAGTGTAGGATAAGTTTTTCTCTTTAAATGTTTTATCTTCTGTAAGAGGTTCATTTTCTACAAGATTGTTTGTAGTTTCATCTTTTACGATTTGGATACATAAGACAAATAACATAATGATAAATAGTATTATTGGTAGAATAATATTGGTACCACCTTTTTTACGACATTTTTCTATTTTTTCATCATGACTTAGATTATCATATTTTATAAGAATATTTCCAATTTTTCTTCTGGCTTTATTTATATATACTATTCTAAATAATATACCAAAGATAAGACCAATTAGAAAATAATATTCTGGTTGTAAGATAAATACACTACATATTATGGCATCGATTATACCTAATAAATATTCTTTTCGATAAAATAAATAGAATGGTCCTAATAAAAAGGTAGGAAAGGAAAAACTGTTACTTTTTATTTTTTCATAATTAACTCCGACATATGCTTTAAGATATTCTTCTTCTTTAGGACTTATTGAAGATAAAAACTTATCGTTTATATGTAAAAGTTTTTTTAAATCTTCACTATCTTTAGCATAACTATATTTTAAGCTATAGTTATATTGTTCTTCATGTGTTGGGGATTCCTTTATCTTTTTTTCATCAGTTGTGGGATAATTGTATCTACTTAATTCTTCTTTGATATTTGCGCCACAGTGAGGGCAGAACTCTGTATTTTCCTCAACTTTAGTTCCACATCTTAAACAAAACATATAATCACCTACTATGTTTTTATTGTATCATAAATTATTAAAACATTTTATCTATATTTTTAGGAATTTTATCTTTTGTAATAGCAGCAATTATTTTTTCTTCTTTTTCTTTTGATACTTCTTTACCAGTTAATT
The DNA here is from genome assembly GCA_944332465.1 of uncultured Bacilli bacterium. GTDB lineage: Bacteria > Bacillota_I > Bacilli_A > RF39 > UBA660 > Faecimonas. Next base: position 16,664 of record CALVJZ010000006.1, read on the forward strand.
TACTTATTTCTGTAATTACTTCATGAATTGTATTTTTATCTTTCATGTTACCATTTTGTAGTTTTTCAGCTAGAGATAAAATCGTATCTTTATCGACATTAGTCTTTTTTTCGACACGATTAAAAAAGTTGTTGTTGAACATTGAATACCTCCTAATAAAGTATATTCTTGTTCTTTTTTTTCGTGAAAAAAAAGAAGATTTTAGTTATTTCTTCTTTTTCCTAATAATTCACATTGTCTAGTAAATTCATCTAAAGATATTGAACCTTTTTCAAGTCTTTCGTGAAGTAGAGCTAAAGTTTTATCGGCCATATCATTTTTATTTACAGGATTAATATGTTGATTTGTTTTAATATCTTTTGTAAAAATATTTTTTTGATTATTTTTCATATTTTGTTGGAAAGTGTTGTTTTGATTTTTAAACTGACCATTTTCAAAGTGATTTCCTAATGGTTTTGCAAAGCTTTGATTATTATTGTTATTTCCTATAATCATTATTCTTCTCCATTTCTGTTTTTAAATTGAAGGATAATTGGTGTTCCTTCTAATTCAAAGTTTTCTCTTAATTTATTTTCTAGGTATCTTTCATATGAAAAATGTACTAAACCTTTACTATTTACTCTTAAAGTAAATTTAGGTGGCTTGATTCCTGTTTGTGATGAGAAATATATTTTTAAACGTTTACCTTTATATGATGGTGGAATGTTTAATTGATAAGCATCGGCAATAACATTATTTAAAATACTTGTAGGTATTTCTCTTTTAATATTTTCTCCCACTTTAATAACTTCTGGCATTAAGGTATGAATTCTTTTTTTAGTTAATGCTGATAGGTAAACAATAGGAGCATAAGTTGCGAATTGAAATTCAGCACGCATTTCTTTTTCAAATTCAGGTATTGTTTTATCTTTAACAGTATCCCATTTGTTTACGACAAAAATTAAGCCTTTACCACTTTCTATAGCGTATCCAGCAATATGTTTATCATGTTCTTTTATACCTTCTTCAGCGTTTATAACTACTAAACAGATATCGCTTCTATCGATTGCTTTTAAAGATCTAAATAAACTATATTTTTCAACTGCTTCAAAAACTTTACCTTTTTTACGCATTCCAGCCGTATCGATTAGAATGTATTCTTCATCATGATATTTTAAAACAGAATCAATAGAGTCACGTGTTGTTCCAGCAATATCAGAAACAACAACTCTTTCTTCATTTAAAAGTGCATTTGTAAGACTACTTTTACCAACATTAGGTCTACCAATGATACAGAATTTTAATCTATCATCTTCTTTTTCTTCTGTTTCATGAAAATCTTTAGTAATTTCTTCTAATAAGTCAATATAACCAGTATTATGAATACTACTAATAGGAATATATGTATCAAAACCTAATTCATAAAAATCATATATGTGTTCTTCTGATGCTTTGTTATCTACTTTGTTGATAGCAACAATTACTTTTTTATTTGATTTTCGAAGGAGGTCTCTTACCATTAAATCGTTACTAGTTAAACCTTCTTTTCCATCGACAATAAAAACAACAACATCAGCTTCTTTAATAGCAATTTCAGCTTGCATTTTAATTTCGTCATTAAATTTCATTTTGCTTGCATCAATTCCACCGGTATCTACTAAGTAAAATCTTTTATTATTATAAGTTGCTTCTTGATATATTCTATCTCTTGTTACTCCAGGTAAATCTTCGATTATCGCAACCTTTTTACCAACTATTTTATTGAATAAAGTTGATTTTCCAACGTTTGGACGTCCAACTAAAGCTACTGTAGGTATCATTTTATCCCCTCCAATTCATTCGTATTATATCATAATATTGTCAAATGATAAAGAAAAATTAGACTGTTAATAAATTCTTCTTTTAATTGTGCTATAATATTAATAGTAGAGGAGGATAGATATGGAAGAAGAAAAAAGTGGTGTTCGTATTGCATGGTATGATAATCCAGGTATTATAACGAACATAATTATAGGACTTATTGCGGTTATTATTCTGTTAAGTCAATCGTTTGCTATTAACAATAATTTGAGTACACATGAGATATTAAGTAGTATTATAAATCATAATAGTGTTTATTTAATAGTTTTAGTTTATTTTGTAGCTTTAAAAACTAATATTGGTAAACGTTATTTTGACTTTTTAAATATTTTCTTAGTATTACTTTATTTCATTACAGGGATTACTTCATTTTTAACGATATTTCAATCTTTTTCGTTAGAGGCGTTAGTAGCTTGTGCTTTACATTTAACATTGTTTGTTTATTTATTTCATACTTTATTTCGTAGAACTAGAGTTTGGAAAGAGTTTCATTTAAATAAATCGCCATTTAATGAAATAAAAAATGATGCTTATTTTTATGCTATTTCAGTACTTACTATTTTCTTACTTGCCTTAGACTTGATTGTCACAACAACACCAGATGGCGCTATTTTATCTATACTTGATGCGTCTTATATGTTAGCTTTTGCAAGATATGTATTCTTATATGGTTGTTTCGTTGATAATAAAGAAAGAAAAATTAATCCTACAACATCTATGGAAGAAGTTAGGGAAGCACTTAATGATTTAGGTGAAAAAGTAGGCGATGTTGTAGATAATGTTGCAGATATAGTTGAAGATACAGTAGATCAAGTAGAAAAAAAGATTAATGATGTAGTTGAGAAAAAAGATGAGTCTAAAAAAACAGTTAAAAAATCAACTAAAAAAACTACTACTAAGAAATCAGTAAAGAAAGGAGAAGATAAGTAATATGAATATGTTTGATGAGATAGAAAAACAAAAAGAAGACTTACCAAAATTTAAAACTATTCCTAGAGAAGTTTCTAAGTATAGTTTTAATGGTTATCAAAAATTTGCAATTGTTGTATTTTGTGTATGCTTTTGTTTTGGTATTATATTAGGGAATTTATTTCCAGTATGTGGTTCTAGTTCTAATTTTTATGGGACTTGTACTTCTACAGAATTTAACTTTTCATTGATGTTATTTTTCTGGTTTGTTTCTTTTTTACTTTGTCTTTTCTTTTATGCTTTAGGGCATATTATTTCATTACTTACTTCTATTGATAATCAATTACGTAAAAATAAGTAAAATTACTTGATAATTCTTGTATTTTAAAATGAAATATGATAAATTCAATATGTAAGCATAAAGTGCTTAATGATTAATATTGTTAGGGAGGTATATATTAATGAAAAAAGTTGAATTAGTAGAAGCTGTTGCTGAAGAAACTGGATTAACTAAAGCTGATGCTACAAGAGCAATCGATGCTACTTTTAAAGTTATTACAAACGCTTTAGCAAACGGAGATAAAGTACCACTAGTTGGATTTGGAACTTTTGGTGTATCTGAAAGAGCAGCTCGTCAAGGACACAATCCTAGAACTGGTGAACCTGTAACTATCGCTGCTAGAAAAGCTGTTACATTCAAAGCTGGTTCTGCATTAAAAGATGCTGTAAACTAAGATAAATATTTATAAAGAGATGTTAACATCTCTTTTTTTGTGGGTTTTTATGATATAATGTAGGTGGTGATAGTATGTTAGATAATGCATTAAAATTAATTAAAGAACTTACAGAACATAACTATAAAGCATATATTGTTGGTGGCTTTGTACGTGATTTATTATTAGGTAGAGAGTCTCAAGATATCGATATAGCAACTAATGCGACTCCTAAAGAGATTCAAGAAGTTTTTCAAGATAGTTTTTTACCAACTGAAGATTATGGTAGTGTTGTTGTTAATAAATATGGTATTCGTTTTGAAATAACAACTTTTCGTAAAGAATTTATGTATCAAGATCATAGAAAACCAGTAGAAATAGAGTATATAGATGATTTATATCAAGATTTATTAAGAAGAGATTTTACGATTAATGCTATATGTATTGATGAAAATGGTGAAATTATTGATTTTTTAGGGGGTAGAGATGATTTAGAGCGTAAACTTATCCGTACAGTAGGTGATGCTGATGAGAGGTTTGAACAAGATGCTTTACGTATACTTAGAGCTATACGTTTTGCAACTGTACTTGATTTTCAATTAGATGCTGATGTTGTAGTAGCAATTCGTAAACATAGAGATTTATTAAAAGAATTATCTTATCATCGTAAAAAAGAAGAGTTAGATAAAATGTTTGTGAGTGGTAGAGCAGCACAAGGTATTGAGATGTTACTTGATTTTCATTTAGACAAACATTTAAATTTAGAACATTTAAGTGATGTTAAAAATACTAATAGTTTAATTGGTATTTGGAGTATATTAAATGTTGAAGATATTTATCCTTTTTCTAATAATGAAAAAGAAATGATGAAAGATATTAGAGAAGTTATGCCTCTTAATAATTATGATCCTTTTGTTTTATTTGAATATGGACTATATGTTAATAGTGTAGCAGGTGAGATGAAAGGGCTTGATAAGAAGAAAATTACAGAATCTTATAATTCTTTAGTTATTCATAGTAGAAAAGATTTAGATATAACTAGTGAAGAGATTATGGATGCTTTAGATAGAGAACCAGGGGAATATTTAGGTGATATTTATGATGATATTGAAAAAGAAGTATTATATCATCGTTTAAATAATGATAAGGGTGATTTACTTAATTATATTAAAAAACATTATGCTTCTATTTAGGAGCTTTTTTTCTATAATTTTTTGTGTTATTATAAAATCTATATTTAGGAGATGATTCCATGAGAAGTAGTCAATTTGTTGATGTTTTTAAACAAGGTCATGTTGTGATACCAATTTATTTTTTACAACAATTTAAAAAATTAAAAATTACAATGGAAGAGTTTGTGTTTTTAATGTATTTATATCGTTTTGGGGATAAGACTGTTTTTAATCCTAGTAAATATAGTGAAGATTTAAATATTGAGTCAATGAAAATATTAGAGATGATAGATAGTTTATCTGAGAAGAAATTAATACAAGTTGATGTTTTAAAAAATGAAAAAGGTTTAAGAGAAGAAGTGATTTTATTAGAGGGATTTTATCGTAAGTTATCTTTACTTATGGTAGAAGATACTAATGAAAGACAATCTAATTATCAATCAAATATATATGAAATTATTGAAAAAGAGTTTGGTAGAACATTAAGTCCTATTGAGTATGAAATTATTAAGGCATGGCTTGATAATGATTATAGTGAAGAGTTGATTAAAGAAGCTATAAAAGAAGCAACGTTCAGTGGAGTATCTAATTTACGTTATATTGATAAGATTTTGTATGAGTGGAATAGAGTAGGAGTTAAGACTGTTAAAGATGTTGAGGCAAGACGTAAGAAAAGAGCGCAAAGAAAAGATGAAGAAGAAGATAGTAAGATTGATTTAGATATGGTTGATTGGGATTGGTTTGATGATGACGATGATTGATAAATTACTTAATTATTTAGATGAGTTATTTCCTAATCCACAGTGTGAACTTTTATATAAGTGTGATTATCAATTATTAATGGCAATAGTATTAAGTGCACAATCTACTGATAAAAGAGTTAATTCAGTTACACCTATTATTTTTTCTAAATATAAGACGTTAAGTGATTTAAAGAATGCAAAGTTAAGTGATTTAGAAAGTATTATTAGACCAGTTGGTTCATTTCGTAAGAAAGCTTATTATTTAAAAGAAATAGCTCGAAGATTAGTAGATGAATTTGATGGTGTTGTTCCTGTTGATAGAGAAGTATTAGAATCTTTTCCAGGTGTAGGCAGAAAGACTGTTAATGTCTTTTTAGCGGAGTTTTATGGGTTTCCTGCTATTGCTGTTGATACACATGTGGAACGTGTCTCTAAACGTCTGAAATTAGCTTATTTAAAGGATTCCGTTTTAGATGTAGAAAGAAAGTTGATGAAGAAGGTACCAAAGGATAGGTGGGCGAGGTTTCATTTACAAATGGTGTTATTTGGTAGATATTATTGTAAAGCTTTAAAACCTTTATGTAAAAGTTGTCCTTTAAAAGAATTTTGTCGTGAAAAAAAGAAGAATCTGGATTGATTCTTCTTTTGTTATGGAGTATCTGGATCTCCTCCATCTGGTGTAGTTGGTTCAATACATATGTTGTTATCATAGTCCCAACTTTTTCCATTTTCAACACAATCTGCAATTTGTTCACTGTAGTCAGGTACTTCTTCTTCGGGTTCTTCTAAGGTGTATGTTGCAGCGGTTCCTTGAAGACCACTGTATCCTTTAAATGTAGGTACTACTTTATATGTTCCATAAGGTGATGATGAACCACTTATGGTATATGTATAACTTGTTTTTTCGGTAAATCCGATTAGTGTTCCACCGATATATACATTATATCCGAATGTTCCTAGATTTTTGTTTTCTCCAGGATCTACTGCAGACCAAGTAATTGTTACTTTACTTGATGCTTCATCATAAGTTACTTTTAAGTTTCCAGGTTTTCCAAGTTTTACATTTGATAAATCTGTTTCTTCAGGTTCATGTCCTTTTTTGAAGTATTCATATGTAACACTTCCAGAGTATCCTCCACCAGCAATTATTGGAGGATTACTTCCTGTTACTATTCCTAATTTAACAACACTTGAAGGTTGTTTGAATGCTTCTCTATTTGATTCCATAGCACCAGCGCTTACTAGGGCATTAAATATTCTATCTTTTTGGATTGTTGCTGGTACATTGTGTAATACATATACTGAATCGATAAGGTCATATCCATACCATAGAGCAATTACTGTCTTAGTAGAGTATCCTACTACCCAGGAATCTCTAATAGCATCACTTGGTAGATTATTTCTTTCCATTGTAACATCATCATAGTTTGTTGTACCAGTTTTGGCAGCAACGTTTGTTGGAGTTCCACCTGTTAGAGCTACATCTTGTAAGACATCTGATATCATAAATGCAGTTGCATCAGACATTACTTTTTTAGCTTTACCATCAAATTCAATTACTTCTCCTGTATCACGGAAAACAATTTTTTCAATGGTATGTGGTTCGTTATAATATCCACCATTTGAGAATGCTGCATAAGCTCCAGCCATTTCTATAGTTGATACTCCAGGTTCAAAAGCTCCTATAGAATGTGCTTCATGAATTTTGTTTGGTTTATGAGTATCAGCTTTATCATCTGGATTTATACAAATATCTTTTTCTTTATCATATTCATATCCTCTATTACATACTTCTGGAGTAATTCCTAAGTTTGTAACAAATTCTTTTATCTTATCATTATTTACTTGTTGGAAAGCTTTTAAGGCAGGTATATTTCTTGATGCAGATAAAGCTCTTCTTAGAGTAATGTTTCCAAAGTATCCATTATCCCAGTTTTTGATAGATTGTCCATTTGAATAAGAGTATGGTGCGTCATCAAACATTTGATATGTTGACCAGTTATTATATTCAATACCTGGACCATAATCGAATAATGGTTTTGCTGTTGAACCTGGTTGACGTTTATTGTCTACTGCAAAGTTCCAACCACCTGCCGGTCTATTACGTCCAGCACCGATTGCCCAAACTTTACCAGTTTCTGTATCCATGACAGTTACACCAGCTTCTACTTTATCATTAATCCAAGTATAAGTTTCTCCATTCATTACAGAGTTAACAGCTTCTTGTCTATCTCTATCTAAGTTTGTATATACTTCAACTGGTGTTTTACCTGGATCAATATTATATTTTTCTTCAAGTTCTTGATTTACAGTATCTAGATATCCTTGATAAGGGTCTGTAGATGCTGCTTGTTCAACAACTAAATCTTCAACAGGTATACTTTTAGCAATTTCAGCTTCTTCTTTAGTAATATATCCATGTCTTACCATAAGATTTAGGACGGTAGCTCTTCTTGCTTCAGCATTTTTAGGATTGATGTCTGGTCTATAATAAGTTGGTGCTTGGAACATACCAGCAATAGTGGCAGCTTCTGATAAGTTCATTTCGCTAGCACTTTTTCCAAAGTATGTTTGAGCTGCTTCTTCAACTCCATAAACCATACCACCTAATCCATGGTTATTAACATAAAATTCAATGATTTGTTCTTTTGTATAATTCTTTTCTAGTTTAAATACAGCTAGATATATATCAGTAAATTTACGAATGATACCTTGGATTCCGCTATCTACTTTTGATGTCATAGTGTTTTTAATTACTTGCATTGAAATAGTAGATGCTCCACCGGCACTTGAATTTCCTAATACTTGTCCAACACTAGCTTTTAAGAATCTTGGTGCATCGAAACCGTTATGTTCAAAGAATCTTGAATCTTCTGTTGCGACTAAAGCATCAACAAAGACTTGTGGAAGTTCATCATAAGTAATTTTTTCTCTTCTTTCGTCTCCGGTTTCAGCAAATTTCTTCTCATCTTTATCATAATATAGACTCATTTCCTTCATATTTAGCTTTTTAGCATCAAATTCTGGTGCTGTTACTGTTATATATATAAGGAAAGCGGCAAATAAGACAAGACATAATATACCAATTCCTAAGAAAATAATTAAGATGATGTTTATTATTTTCTTTTTCTTCTTATTATTTTCTACTTTTCTTAGTAAATGTGTAATTCCAAGAATAATTCCAATTCCTAGTGCAGTTACTAATGTAAATGTTAAACCTAGTTTAAAGTAACATAGTAATAATAATGCGACAAAGGCTATCCAGCAAGCAATTTGTATGTTTGTAGTTTTTTGTCTTTGTTTAGCTGTTACTTGAGGTTTCATTCTTGGGCTAAATTCTTTAGTGCTACTACTACTTGTTTTTCTTTTTTTAGTTGGAGCACTCTTCCTTTTTAATCCTTTTTTTTGCATTTTATTTACCTCCAATGATAGTATCTACTATATTTAAATAGTCGATTCTAGGTCTATAACCATCTTTTATTAAATATCCTTTTTGTTGGAAATAAGTATAAGGTATTGATTTTCTTTTTTCTTTTTCAATAAAGTCTAGGAAATCTTTACCTAGTAATAAATATGTTTCATTATAATGAATGAATCTTACAATTAAAAAGACAATACCTTGATGGTTATAAATATTTTTTATATGTTTTATTTGGTGAGAGTGAATATTAGCTAGGGGAAAAGAAGTTTTGTTTTTTGTTTCTTTAGCTTCAAAATCTATATATTTACCTTTATATAATCCATTATAATCTGTAGTTGATGGAATTGTGTAGTAAGCTTCTTTTATTGTTGCTTTATCTCTGGAAGGGTAGTCTACTTTCACAATTTTTACAGGTGTTGGTTTTTTATAAATATATGCGCGATCTATTTCCCTATAATATTCATTAGTTTCATTTAAGTCGCTTTCTAATGACATTCCTCTATTTCTATATGTGATTTCGGATGTATTATTTTGCTTTTTAATTCCGTTTGGATAGTTCATCTCATCACCTATTTTGTATTATACTATAAGTTTTTTTATTTTTCTATAATTTTCAAAATAAAGATAGATTTTTTTGATATGTTTTGTCGAAAGAAATGACAAAGTTTTTTTCTTTTATTATTATTCTAGTAGGTGATTATTTATGAAGAATTTTGAAGTTATTATTGTTTTAAATAGACTTTCAGACGAAGTTAGGAGTATTAAAAGAAGTCTAGTTTATACTTATATAAATAAAGGTTATATAATTGACAAAGATAATAAACAATGACATAATATTACTATAAGGGATTGGTGATAACTATGTATCAGAATAAAATAACACTTACGCCACAAGATATTTTAGAAAAAGAGTTTAAAATTGATACTCGTGGTTACCGTTTAAAAGAGGTAGACCAGTTTCTTGATGTAATCATTGGTGATTATGAACAGTTTTTAAATATTATTAATAATTTGGAAAAGGAAAAAGCTGATTTACTTGGAGAAATTATGAATTTAAAACAAGAGCTTCGTAATTCTAAGATGAGTATGGAAGTAGCTCGTAGTAATGCAGAAGTTCCAGAAGTTACTAATGTTGACATTTTGAGACGTTTATCTCAACTTGAAAAAATGGTATATGGTGGTAGCACTAAAGATAATAACAATTAATATATAGACAAACGCTAATATCTTGAATATTAGAGGAAAGTCCATGCTCGCACAGTCTGAGATGATTGTAGTGTTCGTGCCTAGGGAAAAAATAACCTAGGGTAGTTTTACTAACGGCGGATGATAATCTAAGTCTTTGATATGATTTAGTCCATAAAGTGCCGCAGTGACGATGCTTTTAGAAATAAAAGAGTGAAACGTGGTAAACCCCTCGAGCGAGAAATCCAAATTTGGTAGGAGAGCTTTAACGGAAGAAATGAATGAAGTTAGGGACCAAGAAATTGGTAGATAAATGTTTGTCACTTGAAAAAGTACAGAACATGGCTTATTTATATTTATTGATTATTATGTGAGGTGTTTTTATGAAAGAGCTAGGTGAGTATTTAAAACATACTAGAATAAGTAATGGTGTTAGTATGGAAGAAGCTGCTGAAGATTTAGAACTTTCTACATCTCAACTTGAAAATATAGAAAGTGGAAATGTACGTGCTTTTAAGGATGTATATGGTTTAAAGCAATATATTCATCAGTATGCAAAGTATTTAGGACTTGATCCTGAGAAGATTGTCGATGAATTTAATGGCTTTTTATTTGAGCATACATCAAAAATTTCATTGGATGATATAAAAGAAGCACAAAAAAAATTAGAGGAAAAAGAAGAAAAAAAGATTAAATCTCCTTATACAATGGAACATAAGAAGAAAATGTCTATTTGGCCTTTTGTTTTAATTCCTGTAATTATTTTTATACTTTTTATTATTATTTATTTGATTGTAAGTACAATTAATAAAGCTCCAGTAGTGGATACAGAGTTAATGACCGAGGTAAGGAAGGAGTATGTAAATGAATTTACCTACTAAAATTACAGTTGCAAGATTAGTTTTGACTGTAATACTTATTATTTTATTATGTTTCCCATTCTCTAGTGTGGGAGTTAATTTTCCAACATATGATATTGCAGGATATTTTTCAATTAATTTGCAATATATAATTGCAGGAGTTATATTTATTGTTGCTAGTTTAACTGACTTTGTTGATGGTTATTTAGCAAGAAAAAATAATCAAGTTACTAATACTGGTAAAATGTTAGATGCTATTGCTGATAAAGCTTTAGTAAATAGTGTTTTAATTATTTTAGCTGGTCAAGGTATGATTTCTGCTATTATTCCAGTTATTGTTGTACTTCGTGATATTGTTGTTAATGCAATTAAGATGGAAGCTGCTGGACGTGGTAGAGTAGTTGCAGCAATTGGATCTGGTAAGTTAAAAACTGCTACATTAATGGTTGGTACTACTTTAGTATTCTTCTATAATGTTCCATTTGAATTTATTAATATAAGTGTTGCACAAATTCTACTTTATATAGCAACAATTTTATCAATTGTTTCTGCTATTCAATATTTCAATATGAATAAAGCATTAATATTTGGAAAAGAAGAAAAAGCAAATTCATAATAAAATAATGATAAATTCCTCTATTTGGTTAGGGGAATTTTTAATTTTGAGACTTAATTTTATCTATAAAACAATTGTTCGAAAAAGTATTGCTTTTTCTTTTTTTTTAGGTTATAATTATTTTGTTAATATATTTTTGATTATTATTTAGGAGGCATTATGAAAAGTGTAAGTAAAGATGTAGTAAAAGATAAAGATAAAGCTTTAGAACAAGTTTTAAATGATATTGAAAAACAATTTGGTAAAGGTTCTATTATGAAACTTGGTGATAGCACTCATATGAAAGTTGATGTAGTATCAAGTGGATGTTTATCTTTAGATATTGCTTTAGGAGTAGGTGGATATCCAAGGGGAAGAATTATTGAAATTTATGGACCTGAATCTAGTGGTAAAACTACTTTTGCTTTACAGGCAATAGCAGAAGTACAAAAAACTGGAGGAAGAGCTGCTTTTATTGATGCAGAACACGCTCTTGATCCTGTTTATGCTAAAAGATTAGGTGTTAATGTTGATGAGTTATTACTTTCTCAACCTGATACAGGTGAACAGGCTTTAGAAATTTGTGAAGCTTTAGTTCGTAGTCAAGCAATTAGTATTGTAGTAATTGATTCTGTAGCTGCTTTAGTTCCACAAGCTGAGATTGATGGTGAAATGGGTGATTCTCATGTTGGACTTCAAGCAAGACTTATGTCTCAAGCGTTAAGAAAATTATCTGGAACTATTAATAAGACAAATACAATTGCTATTTTTATTAACCAGTTACGTGAAAAAGTTGGAGTAATGTTTGGTAATCCGGAAACTACTCCAGGTGGAAGAGCATTGAAATTCTATTCTACTATTCGTCTTGATATTCGTCGTAATGAACAATTAAAGATGGGTGATGGAGTAGTTGGAAATAAAACAACAATTAAGGTCGTTAAAAATAAAGTTGCTCCACCATTTAAAACTGCTGTTGTTGATATAATGTACGGAGAAGGGGTTTCTCATGAAGGTGAAGTAATTGATTTAGCAGCAGAAGCTGGTATTGTTGAAAAGACTGGTGCTTGGTATTCATATCAAGGTGAAAAGTTAGGTCAAGGAAAAGAAAATGTTAAGTTGCTTTTAAAGGATAATCCAGAGTTATGTCATGAAATAGAAGTTAAAGTAAGAGAATATTATGATATTTCTTTAGAAGATACTAAAGCAGAAAAGGGAAAGGATAAATAACGATTCCTTTCTTTTTTCATAATTTATAGTGAGGTGTATTATGAAAAAGTTAAGTGAATTATATCCTTGTTCTTATGATATAGATATTTTAGGTATTACAAGTGATTCACGTGAAGTAAAAGAAGGTTATTTATTTGTTGCGGTTAAGGGCTTTCATGTTGATCATTACGACTATATTGATGATGCTGTAGCAAAAGGTGCTGTTGCAGTTATTGCTGATAGAGAGTATGATGCTAGCGTTCCTGTTTTGGTAGTTGATGATTTGGAAAGTACTTTTGTTTCTATTTGTGAAAAATTTTATGATGTTAAAGCTAGTGAATTTAAATTTGTAGGGATAACTGGTACTGATGGGAAAACAACAACCGCAACAATTACTCGTAATCTTTTAAATCATTTTATTCCTACAGCTTATCTAGGAACAAATGGTTTATATTGTGGTGATGATGTTTATACTACAAATAATACAACACCAGGTGTTGAAGAGCTTTATCGTCTTCTTTCTGTTGTAAAGAAACACAAATGTAAAGTTATTGTTATGGAAGTGTCTAGTGAAGCTCTTATGCATCATAGAGTTGATTCTATTTTATTTGATGTGGTTGGTTATACAAATATAACAGAAGATCATTTAAACATTCATAAAACTATTGAAAATTATAGAAATTGTAAATTTTCTTTAACTAAGTTATGTAAGAATGATAGTTTTGTGTTTATAAATGGTGATGACAGTAATTGTCAAATGTTGACTGTTAAGCGTAAAATAAGCTTTGGTGTAAATAAAAATAATGACTGTGTAATCTCTAATGTTAAAGAATGTAAAGATAATGTAGAGTTTACAGTTACATATAACAATCA
>CALVJZ010000007.1 GCA_944332465.1 uncultured Bacilli bacterium
AATTAAATAGATTTGATGCGAGGAAGTGATTATATGGCAAATGAAGAAAAGGGTTTTCAAAAAAATAATATTCATTGGTATCCAGGTCATATGGCTAAGACTAAAAGGGAGATTAAAGAAAAATTAAATCTAATTGATATTGTGTATGAAGTGATTGATGCTAGAATGCCTAAGTCTTCTAAGATTGTGGATATTGATGATTTAATTCAGAATAAACCTAGAATTTTAATTATGACTAAGTATGATTTGTGTGATAAAAGTGAAACAGATAAGTTTATTTCTTATTATGAAAATTTAGGATATCAAGTAATACCTGTAGATTTGATGAATGGTACTAATGTTCATAAAATTATTGATGCTAGTGAAGTTATTTTAAAAGAAGAAAATGAAAAGAGAAAAGAGAAAGGGTTAAAACCTCGTAATATTCGTGCATTAATAATTGGTGTTCCTAATGTTGGTAAAAGTACATTAATTAATCGTTTAGTTGGTAAGAAAAGTGCGGGAGTTGGAAATAGACCTGGGTTTACGAAAAGTCTTTCGTGGATAAGAATTAATAAAGATATAGATTTATTGGATACTCCTGGTATATTATGGCCAAAGTTAGAAGATCAAGAATCTGCACATATTTTAGCAGCGTTTTCATCTATTAAAGAAGAAATACTTAATGATGATCAAATTGCTTCCTTTATTTTACGTAAATTATATGAATTATATCCTAAGGCTTTAGAAGAACGTTATGGTATTTTTGAATTGGATGATGATTTGATTGAAGCATATGATATGATTGCGAAAAGAAGAGGTGCTCTTGGACGTGGGGGAATTGCAGACTATGAAAAAGTTTCATCAATTATTATTCAAGATTTTAAAAATGGTATGTTTGGACCAATTACTTTTGATAGATTAAATGAAGAATAATTGTTTCTTCTTTTTCTTTTGTGTTAAACTATATGTGGATGTGGTAAGATGACTAAAAAAGATATTTTTGAAAAATTAGATAGTTTAAAATTAGATAAAAGTAAATATATTATTATTGGGGGAGCTAGTTTAGTATGTCATGATGTTATTGATGATACAGAAGATATTGATTTAGCGTGTAGTAAAGAAGTTTTTGATTCTTTAGATTGGTCTGTTAGAATTGAATATGAATCAGAGATAAAATATAATGATTGTTTTGATGTTGATTATAATTTATTTGATTTAGAACATATTGATGTTATTGATGGATATCAATGTAGTGATTTAGTTACTTGTTATGAATTAAAGAAAAGGATGAATAAACCTAAAGATAAAAAACTTATTCAAAAATTAGAACTTATGGTATGCAGTCAAGATAATTATTATTTTGAACGTAAGTTGAGAGATGGTGGTGTTCATTTAATAGCAGGTGTTGATGAAGTGGGACGTGGACCTTTAGTTGGACCAGTTGTGGCAGCGTGTGTTATATTGCCTGAAGAGTTTTCTTTAGAAGGTCTTACTGATTCTAAAAAACTAAGTGAGAAAAAAAGAGAATATTATTATGATGAGATTATGAGGCAGGCAATTAGTGTTGGCATTGGTATTATTTCTGAGAAAAAAATTGATGAAGTTAATATTTATGAAGCAACTAAATTAGCTATGAAAGAAGCAATATTTAAATGTAGTGTTAGACCTGAACATATTTTAATTGATGCGATGCCTTTATCATTAGATATTCCAACTACTTCTATTATTAAAGGGGACTTTAAAAGTATTACGATTAGTGCTGCTAGTGTTATTGCTAAAGTTACTCGTGATAGAATGTTAGATGAACTTGATAAAAAGTATCCTATGTATGATTTTAAAGATAATAAAGGGTATCCTACTAAGAAACATTTGGAGGCTATAAAAAAGTATGGTATACTACCAGAACATAGAAAAAGTTATGGACCAGTTCGTGATTTTTTAGAGGAACAATTAAAACTTTTTTAATATAATAAGAATGAAGTAGTTATTGACAAAGTATTTAATAACTAGTATAAGTATATAAGTTAGGAGGCGTTTCATGGCAAAGAATTTAGTTATTGTCGAAAGTCCAAGTAAAAGTAAAACAATTGAGAAATATTTAGGTAAAGACTATAAAGTAGTGTCATCAAAAGGACATATTCGTGATTTATCTACTACGGGGCAATATGGGCTTGGTGTTGATATTGAGCATGGTTTTAAACCTAATTATGTACCTATTAAAGGTAAAGGTAATATTATAAAAGAGTTAAAAAAAGATGTAAAAGAAAGTGATATGGTTTATCTAGCAAGCGACCCTGACCGTGAAGGAGAGGCAATTGCTTGGCATTTAAAAGATGCTTTAGGTATAAAAGATGACCATTATAAACGTATTTTATTTCATGAAATTACACATGATAAAGTGTTAGATGCGATAAAGCATCCAACAGTAATTGATGATAATTTAGTTAAGAGTCAAGAAACACGTAGAATTTTGGATCGTATTATTGGTTTTCGTTTATCTAAATTATTGCAAAGTAAAATAGGGGCTAAAAGTGCTGGTCGTGTACAAAGTGTTGCATTAAAGTTAATTGTTGATCGTGAAAGAGAAATAGAGGCATTTAATCCAGAAGAGTATTGGACTATTACAGCTATTTTTCCGGAGTATGAAGCTCTTTTATTTAAATATAAGGATGATGATATTGAATTAAAGAGTGAAAGTGAAGCTAAACATGTTTTAGATTGTTTAAGTGATATTTATATAGTTGAGTCAATTGAATTAAAAGAAAAGTCTCGTAAAAGTAAATTTCCTTTTATTACATCTACATTACAACAAGAAGCATCAACTAAGTTAGGTTTTCCTGCTAGAAAGACAATGAGTATTGCACAAAAATTATATGAAGGTATTGATCTAGGTAGTGAAACAGTTGGTCTTATTACTTATATGAGAACTGATTCTACACGTTTATCTGATGATTTTGTTAATCCGGCGAGAAAATATATTGAAGAAAAGTATGGTAAAAATTATGTTGGGGTTATAAAGAAGAGCAAGAAGAAAGATAATGTTCAAGATGCTCATGAAGCAATTAGACCTACTAGTGTTATGAGAACACCAGAAGTTGTTAAAGCTCATTTAAGTAGTGATGAGTTTAAGTTATATTCTTTAATTTATAAACGTACTTTGGCATCTTTAATGGCAGATGCAAAAGTTAATCAAACAACTATTATTTTTGATAATAATGATTATAAGTTTAAGACTACAGGACAAGTAATGTTATTTGAAGGTTATTTAAAGATATATAAAGATTATGAGTCTAGTGAGGATAAAATATTACCAGAATTAAATGAAAAACAAGAATGTATAACTAACGATGTTTCTTGTGAACAACATTTTACTAAGCCTCCAGCTAGATATACAGAAGCTAAACTTATTAAAGAGTTGGAAGAATTAGGTATTGGGCGTCCTTCTACATATGCTAAAATTATTGATACAATTAAAGAGCGTAATTATGTGGAAGTTGAAGATAAAAAGTTTAAACCTACAGAGATGGGTATTGAAACTACTGATAAATTGCAAGAGTTCTTTAGTGATTTAATTAATGTTGAATATACACGTGATATGGAAGAAGATTTAGATGAAATTGCTTTAGGAAAAGAAGTTTGGAATGAAGTTTTAGCACAATTTTATAAATTATTTGAACCTAGAGTAAAAAGTGCTTTTTCTGATATGGAAAAGAAGGCACCAGAAGAGACTGGTGAAGTTTGTCCAGAATGTGGTAATCCATTAGTTGTTCGTAAAGGTAAATATGGAGAATTTATTGCTTGTTCTAATTATCCGACTTGTAAATATGTTAAAAAGGAAAAAGCAGAAGAAGTTGTAGTTATGGATTGTCCTGAGTGTGATGGTAAAATAATTGAAAGAAAAACTCGTAAGGGTAAAGTATTTTATGGATGTAGTAATTATCCTAAGTGTAAGTTTGCTTCCTGGGATAAACCAATTCCTAGAAATTGTCCAGAATGTGGTAAATATTTAGTTGAAAAAAATGGTAAAGTTAAGTGTAGTAGTTGTAGTTATGAAGAGTAATTCCTAGTTGGAATTGCTTTTTTTGGTGTTTTATGATATAATGTAGCCAGATTAGAGGGGGGATAAGCATGAAGAAAATACAGTATAAATTAGTTTGTCAAAATAAAACTACTGGTGATGTAAGAGAAATTTCAATTAATCCAGAAGATTTTGATGATGAATTTGGTGCGGTAGTTTGTAAACATGGTGATTTAGCTTCTATAGATTTATTTACAACACAGTTTGTTAATGAAGAATCATTGAAAAAATATTTAACTGATAAAGGTAAAATGTTTAGTAATGATGATGATATTTTTATAGCTTATCAAGATAAAGATTCTACTATTCATTATTATGATGTTATATATAATCGTTTAGGAGATAATTTTATTCATTGTCTTCGTAATATTGGGTTACGTTTATTAGCAACAGGTGAAGTTTTGAAGGATGAGGGAAGTTTTATTGTTTCAAAATTTAAGAGTATTTTTGATAGAAGTAAAGACTTTAAAGATTTTGTTTTAAGTGGAGAAAATGGTCTTTATGATCAGTTTTTAAAGGTTTTAGTACGTGATTCACAAGATAATTTTTTTAGAACATTAAGTAATAATAATATTAGTTGGGTTACGCAATCATACCCATTACTTAGAAATTTGGTAGGAGTTAGAGATAGATATCAAAGACTATCATTAATGTATCCTAATGTTATTGATGCTAGTAAAAAGACAAGAGATTATCAAAAAAGGTTACGAGATGTTGCTTTTGATGATTTACTTATGATTACTGATCCTACAACAGGTTGTGGACAACTTTCATTGTTTTCAATGTTTGAAAAAGATGTTCCAGAAGAACCTAAACTTGGTAAAAGAAAACCTAAAGCAACAGCTTTATATGATTCTTCTACAGATTATAAGGATAAAGTTCGTTATGTTTTAGAGACAATTTCAAGTTTACCTAATGGTGTTTTTTATCATATAAAAGATGGTGGATATCATTTTAATGAGAAAGTCTTTTCTGAAGATATGGAAATTTCAGAAGAAGATAAAAGAGCTTTAGATGGATTTATGAGTGGTTCTCTTAAAAGATATATTTCTGAATATACAAGGTATTTAGCTATCAGAAGAGAAAATGATTCTAATGGTATATATTCTTATGCTTTAAATGAAGAAATGGCTAATTTATGGCCAACTATATGTCGTAATGTACGTAAAGCAGATAATTTGGAAGGTGCCTTTCAATGGTCAATGTTGTATAATAGATATAGAGAATGTGACCAGAAAGGTGATAGTTATGGAAAGGTACGAAAACTACAATAAAGATCTTTTAGGTTATTTAGAATATTTAAAGTATCAAAAAAATTATTCTTCACATACTATTTTAAATTATAAGATTGATATAGAAGAGTTTTTAGAGTATTTAAATAGAGAAGGATTAAATTATAAAAGCGTTGTCTATAGTGATATACGCTTTTTTCTGATGTATTTAAAAAATGAAAAAAAAGATAAAAATTCATCTGTTGATAGAAAGTTAAGCTCTTTACGTGGTTTTTATCAGTATTTAGCTAATGAAGGTGTGGTTAAAAATAATGTGTTTACATTGTTAAATGGTCCTAAAAAAGAGAAAAAGTTACCTAGATATTTTGAGTATAATGAACTAGAAGATTTATTTATGGCGTGTGATTTATCTACTTCGTTAGGTCAAAGAGATAGACTTATTTTAGAAATGTTATATGCAACAGGTGTGCGTGTGGGAGAGTTAGTGTCTATTAAAGTTAGTGATATTAATTTTTCATCAAGACATATTTTAATACTTGGTAAAGGTAATAAAGAGCGTATTGTACCATATGGAGATTATTGTGAGGAAATATTAAAAAAATATTTAAAAGATGGATATTTAGAGTTAAATAAAAAAAATAATTCTTATTTATTTTTGAATAATAGAGGAGATAAGTTAACAGAAAGAGGAGTACGTTATTTATTAGAACAAATTATTGAAAAGACGAGTATTCAAAAACATATTTCACCACATATGATTCGTCATAGTTTTGCGACACATTTATTAAATCAAGGGTGTGATTTAACTACTGTACAAAAGTTATTGGGACATGAAAGTATAAAAGCAACACAAATTTATACTCATGTAACAACAGATAGATTAAAAAATGTGTATGAACATAGTTTTCCAAGAGCTAAAATAGATGATGATTTAAAAAAATAGTTTAGATAATATCAATGATGTTATCTTTTTTCTTGGTTTTACTTTTCAAAGTAACTATATTTGCGATATAATGTAATTAGTTTGGTAGGTGATGTTATGGAGATATTCTTTTCTTCACAAGAAGAATTATACAAAAGAGTACAACCTGCTTTGAGAGCAAAACTTGCTGAATTACATCGTTTAGGGTATCCTTATATTCATATTGTTGATATTTGGAAATATTTAGTAGAGACTAAGTGGAAAAAAGCAAAAGATTTGACACTTTCTGATATTGTTTCTGATATTATGCATGTAGATAATAGAAAACTAGATGAATATATAAAAGGAAAACTAAAGAGTAGAAGAAATCAAGATGAGATTGAGACAATTTAGAGAGGTGGATTAGGTATGAAGAAAAATAAAGGTAAAGGAAAGGTTATAAGAACAGCTATATATTTAGTTATTTTTGTAGCAATGTTATGTTTATTATGTATTCCTTTATTTCGTGATTTAAAATTTGGACTTGATTTACAAGGTGGATTTGAAATTTTATATAAAGTAGAATCTATTGATGGGTCACGTATGACACATGATAAAGTTATGGCAACGTACAAGACGTTAAGTAAACGTATTGATAGTTTAGGAGTTATGGAACCTGAAATTATTATTGAAGGTAACGATCAGATTCGTGTTAAACTAGCCGGAGTAACAAATCCTGAAGAAGCCAGAAAGCAGTTATCTACAGTAGCAACATTATCTTTTCGTGATACTGATGATAATTTGTTAATGACTAGTGATGTTTTAGAATCAGGTGGAGCAAAAGTTAGCCAAGACCAGTCTGGTAAACCAGCAGTTGCGTTATCTGTAAAAGATAAAGATGAGTTTTATAAAGTTACTAATAAAGTTAAAGATTATGATCAAAATATGATTGTAATTTGGTTAGATTATAACGAAGAAGAAGATAGTTTTGCTAGTGAAAGTAGTATGTGTGGGACAGAAGAGTCAAATTGTTTGAGTGCAGCTACTGTTTCACAAGGATTTGCTAGTGATGTTATTATTCAAGGGGACTTTAGTGAAGAAGAAGTTGAAAACTTAGTTGATTTAATTAATAGTGGTTCTTTACCAAGTAAACTTACAGAAATATCTTCTAATACAGTAGGAGCATCATTTGGAGATAATACATTACAAACTACTTTTATTGCTGGTGTTATTGGTATTAGTTTAGTTATTTTGTTCTTATTATTGACATATCATTTCGCAGGGTTTGTATCTGCAATTATGATGTTAATTTATACGTTCTTAGTATTTGTTGTTTTCTGGGTAGTTGGTGGAGTTTTAACCTTACCTGGTATAGCAGCATTAATTTTAGGAATTGGTACAGCTGTGGATTCTAATATCGTAACATTTGCACGTATTAAAGATGAGTTATATCGAGGTAAGAGTTTACCTAATGCTTATAAAGAAGGTACTAAAGAAAGTTTAAGTGCAATAATTGATGCGAATGTAATCGGGTTACTTGTTGCGGTTATTATGTTTATTTTTGGTGAATCTAGCATTAAAGGATTTGCTACTATGCAAATAATTACTATTTTTGTAATTATGTTTACAATGGTATGGTTAACAAGAGTATTATTAAAATTATTTGTAAAAACTGGTTATTTTAATGATAAAACGAAGTTATTTATCAATGTTAAAAAAGAAGATATACCAGATGTTTCTAAGAATGAAGAAGTTAAAGTTGTACCTTTAAAGAATTTTAATTTCTTTAAATATACAAAACAGTTTGTAGGACTTTCAATATTTATTATGGTAGCTGGTATAGTTATGTATTTTGCACAAGGATTTAATCTAAGTGTTGATTATCAATCAGGTACAGATATTTCTATTGTTACAGAAGAAAAAGTGACAAGCAAAGAACTTAATAAAGATTTAAAAGAATTAGGTTTAGAAAAAAGAAGTATTGAAATAGGGGATGAAGAGACTAAGATTTTAGTTAATGATGTATTAGAAGGTAATGAAGTAGATGAAGTTACCCATTATTTTGAAGATAAATATGAAGCTAAAACTAATATTGGAGTTGTTTCTAATATTGTTCAACAAGAATTAGTTAAGAATGCTATTTTATCTGTTATTATTTCTTTAGCAGGAATTATCCTTTATATTTCAATTCGTTTTAAGTTTAGTTATGCTGTAGGTGGAGTTGTTTCATTACTACACGATGTATTATTTATCTTTGCATTATTTACAATTTTACATTTAGAAATTTCAACAATGTTTATAGCAGCAATACTTGCGATTATTGGATATTCTATTAATGATACAATTGTTACTTTTGATAGAATTCGTGAAGAGTTAGGTAATATTAGTGAGAAGAAGATGACTAAAAAGACAATTTGGGATGTGACAAATAGAGCAGTATGTGAAACTTTTGTAAGAACTGTTCATACATTTATTGCTACATTAATTCCAATTGTGGTTTTAATATTCTTAGGTTCTAAAGAAATCTTAACATTTAATCTTGCGATGTTATTTGGATTTATAGCAGGAGCTTATTCATCTATTTATATAGCAGCTGTTATTTTTGCAGCTATTGAGTCTAGAAGTGTTGGTAAGCCTAAAAAACAAAAAAGAATTTACACTGATGAATATGAAGAAAAAATGGTAAAAGGTGTTAATTGTTAATATACTGGAGGTGGTATTTTGTCTCATGCAAAAGATGAACTTACAGTTCAAGATGTGCTTGAGCAAGCAAAAACGTATATTACAGATGAAGAACAATTACAATTTATAGAAAGAGCTTATCTTTTTGCAAAAGAAAAGCATACAGGTCAGTATCGTAAAACGGGTGAAGATTATATCATTCACCCTTTAAACGTTGCGATGATACTTACGACTATTTATGCTGATTACGAAACTATTGCAGCAGGTTTTTTACATGATGTTTTGGAAGATTGTGATTGTACTCCAGAAGAAATGGAAGAGAAGTTTGGAGCTGAAGTTACGAAGCTTGTTCAAGGAGTTACAAAACTTAGTAAAATTCATTTTTCTACAGAAAATGATTATTTAATTGATTATTATAAAAAGATTATTGTGGGAATGAGTGAAGATGTTAGGGTTATTATTATAAAGTTAGCTGACCGTCTTCATAATATGAGAACATTATGGGCAACACCACCTGATAGACAAAAAGTAAAAGCAAAAGAAGCGTTAGAGATTCTTGCTCCTATTGCACACCACTTAGGTATTCATAAGATTAAAAGTGAATTAGAAGATTTAGCTTTACGTTATTTAAAACCAGATGTGTTTTATGATATTGCTGAAAAGTTAAATAAGACAAAATTAGAACGTGATCGTACTGTTGTAGAGATGCAAAAAGAAGTATCAGATTTACTTACTGAGCATCATATTAATCATGAAATAAAAGGTCGTGCGAAGTGTATTTATAGTATTTATAATAAGCTTAATAAAGGTAAAAAGTTTAGTGATATTTATGATTTGTTAGCACTTCGTATTTTAGTTCATACTGAACAAGAATGTTATTTAGCTTTAGGTATTATTCATTCTAAATTTAGACCTTTGCCAAAGAGATTTAAAGATTATATTGCGATGCCTAAACCTAATATGTATCAGTCATTACATACAACAGTATTTGGTATAGATGGATATTTATTTGAAATACAAATTCGTACATATGATATGGATGAAGTTGCAGAAAATGGTATTGCTTCACACTGGGCTTATAAGGAAAATAAAGGTTCTAATAAAACTGCTAATTTACAATCTACGACAGAACAAAAACTACAGTTTTTTAAATCTATTATAGATTTAAGTAAAGATAAGATGAGTAGTGAAGAGTTTGTTAATAGTGTAAAAGATGAAGTTTTAAACAATAACATTTATTGTTTTACACCTAAGGGTGATGTAATTGAATTACCTAAGGGAGCTACACCAATTGATTTTGCATATAAGATTCATACTAAAGTAGGAGAAACTACGACTGGAGCTATTGTTAATAATACGATTGTTCCTTTGAATTATGAATTACAAAATAATGATATTGTACGTATTATTACTAATAAAAATGCAACTCCTTCAATGGAGTGGATTAATATTGTTAAAGCGACTACGACAAGAAATAAAATTAAAAACTTCTTTAGTAAAAATGAAAAAGAAGTTTATATGGATCGTGGTAAATATACACTTGAAAAAGAATTACGTAAAAAGAAAATTGCTATTTCTGATTTTTCAAGTGAAGAGAATTTAAAAGCTTTAAATGAAGAGTTTAAGTTAGATAGTATGGATGATATTTATTTAGCTATTGGTAATGGTAAAACTTCAGCTTTATCATTAATTAATTTCTTATATAAAGAACCAGAAAGTGTTCAACCTAAAAATATTAAAGTTACTTCTAAGAATATGGATGCTGATATTATTGTTAGTGGTATTGATAAAGTTAGGGTTAATTTAGCTAATTGCTGTTGTCCTGTATATGGTGATGATATTATTGGATATATTACAAAGGGTAATGGTATTAGTGTTCATAGAACTAATTGTCATAACTTGGAAATGTTAGAGACAAGGACACTTGAAGTTCATTGGAATAGTAATGTTAATAAACGTTATTTAACTAATATACTTATTTATACTAATACTCATGAAAATCATATGTTAGATTTGATGCAAGTTATTTCTAGTATGAATGTTAGTGTTGATGGAATAAAGACAATGAGTAAGGTTGATACTATTTTGTATGAAGCTAGTATTTATGTAACAGGACTTGATCAATTGACAAAGTTGTTTTCTAATTTAGAAAAGCAAAATTATGTAGATCATTGTGAGAGGTTGATGCGATGAGAGTTTTAATTCAAAGAAGTGGGGATGCTTCTGTAAAAGTAGATGATAAAATTGTGGGTAAAATAGATCAGGGATTAGTTGTTTTTGTTGGGTTTACCGATGGTGATGGAATTGAAGAAATAAGTTATTTAGCTAAGAAAATAGTTAATCTGCGCATTTTTCCAGATGAAGATGGAGTTATGAATAAAAGTATATTAGATTTTGGGGGTAAAATCCTTTCAGTTTCGCAGTTTACGTTGTATGCAGATTGTAAAAAGGGGAATAGACCTAGTTATATTGCCGCAATGAATAATCATGAAGCTATACATTTTTATGAATTATTTAATGAAGAGTTGCGTAAATATGTAGAAGTAGAGACTGGTGAATTTGGTGCGGATATGGATGTTTCTATTACCAATATTGGTCCTACAACTATTTGGATTGAAAGGTAAGATAATATTGAAAAAAGGGATAAGTTATCCATTATTTAATTTCACAATATTTTTATTATTACTGTTTTTGATATTTAGTAATATGAAAATACTTGTGAAATTTTTTTTGCCAATTTTGTCGATTATTTTACCTTTCTTTTTAGGATTTATTTTGGCATATGCTCTTTATCCTTTAATTTTATTTTTTAAAAAGAAGTTTTCAACAATTATTAGTTATTCTATAGTTTTATTAAGCTTTTCTTTAGTAGTTTGTTTTTTTATTTTTTATTTATTACCAATTTTGTTTCAACAAGTATTAGGTTTTAGTGTTCAAATACTTCGTGTTATACCTTCTTTTCAAAATGAAGTTAGGCAGTTAATTATTCATTTTAGTTCTTTATTATTGAAAAGAATTGATTTTGCTTTTGCTTTTGATATAGTATCTAATTTTACACAGTTTGTAGGTAAGTTATGTTTGTTTTTTATAAGTTTTTTTTATTTTTTCTTTTCAATGGGGAAAATTAAAAAGAAATATATTAATAATTCTTTTATGATAAGTTTAGATAAGACGATGTTTACATATGTAAAAAGTATAGGTCTTTTTATGTTAGAACAGTTTTTAGAATATACGATTTTATTTTTTTTAATAGGACATCCATATTTTTTAATATTAGGTATTATTACAGGTTTATTTGTTGTGTTTCCTTATATTGGTGGTATTCTTTCTAGTTTTTTGGCATTAGTTTCGGCTTATTTTATATCTAGACCACTTTTTTATGGAACTTTAGTTATTTGTTTTTTATTTCCGGTTATTGATGAATATATTATTAGTCCAAGAATTTATGGTAAGAAAAATGAAATATCTTTTTTAGTTACTATATTTATTTTAACTTTAGGAGGAAGTTTATTTGGAATATTAGGTCTTGTTTTGTCTATTCCTAGTTACTTAGTTATACGTTTTATAGTTATTTATTTTAAAGATGATATAAAAAAGTATTTTAGATTTTTTAAAGATAATATATAATAGGTTTTGTTAGGGGAAGATGGTTTTGTTACAGTTAAATAAAAATTATGATGATTTATTTAAACAATTTGAAGAGGCAAGAAGTATTCTTTTAGAAAGAAATGTTTCTGTCTCTGATAAAATTAAAGCTGCTAAAACTTTTTTTGCTTTAGTATCAATTGTTGAAGATTTAAGGGATGTAAAATTTAGTCCTGAATATATAGAAGAGTTAATAGATTCTGATGTTATTGATTTTATCTTTGATCAGAATGTAGATGAGCGTAATAATTTTTTGCAAAATAAAAGTGGACATTTGAAATTTTTATTTAGCGGATATCAATCTCTTGGCTTGTGGATGGAAGATTTGGATGATAGATTACTTTCTGTTTCGGAAGACTTTTTTCAAGAGGGTGATGATAAAAAGTTTTTGCAGGAGTTTTTTTCCTCTTGTCCTGAAGTTTTTAAGGCTTATCAAGATGCTAGTGAAAGAGGAGAGATATATCCACTGTTTCCTTTTTTGACGATGGAAGGTCTTACTGTTTTTAATTTAGTTCGTGGTACATCTTGCGCTTTTGTTAAAGAAGAAAATAAGTCTTTTTCAGATTTAGCTACTGTACCACATGAAATAGGACATGTTATTGATTTTTCTAAATCTTTAGATGGGCAAGTTTCTTTAGAGTTTGATTTATTTCGTGAGGTTTTATCTAATTATTATGAACAACAATTTTTATTTACATTTTTTGAACAAGGTAATGATAAAGCATATTTATCTTTACTTCATTACTATAGTAAATATTTAAAAATATTACAGGAAGGGTATTATTTAGCTAATTTATCTAGTAGTTCTTTAGAAGAACATTTTTTAAATCCAAGTTTAATGTTTATGTTAGAAAAAGAGTTAATACGTGATGGCTTGCTTTCTGAAGATGAAATGACTTATTCTGATAGACTTGTTGATTTTGATGTTTCGATGATGTATTCTTATGGTTTTTTGCTTTCTACGTATTTATTAGATCATCCTGATAAGTTAGATGGTTTTATGAAATTAAGAAATGAAAAATTTGGTTTTTTAGATTTAGAGGATATTGGTATTACACCTTTAAGTATTTCAGAAAGTATAGATAGGAGATGCGGTAAGGTTTTTAGCAAATAAAAAGAGACGATTACTCGTCTTTTTACATGTGTATTGTTGCTGTGCTTTCTTTTCTAGCTTCAAATGTGGTGGCAGTTTTTGGATCTTTTTCATGCCAATTTGTAATAATTTGGTTGGTTACTATGTCTGCTACTGGTGGTAATTTTTCATGTAGACTTTCAGGTAGTGCAGGATAAAATAGTTGACCTTGTTCTATTAAACTTTTAATTGATGATTCATCTTTTATATCTTCTTTTTCAAAAAATGATTCAACTCGTTCGTGATAACTATCTTCTAAAGTAGCTTCATTTACTTCTACTCCTATGCTGGAAAGAATAGGACTTAAAAATAATAAATCACTTTTTACTTCGTTCCAACCTATTAGTTCAAGTGGAGCATATTGGCGAAGTTGTTCACGACTAACTTTCTTTTGAAAAGTTGCCTCATTTGAATTATCTTGTACCCAGCCATCATGAATGGTGGATAAAATATTTAGTTTACCTTCATCTGTTAAGCCTTCAGCTTTTTTGCTTACGGTTTCAAAGATTGGTGATGTTTCAGGGCCATAAATTACAGCTTCTAAAAATTCACTTTGTTCTTCTTCCGTTAATTCTATTTCATTTGCGATACCACTAACAGCATGGGTAACGGAGCTTAGGGCATATACTTGACTTTCTAGTTCTTTAACGGATTCACTTTCTATTCTTTTTTGGGCCTCTTCTTCTGTTAGGCCATTCCAATTCATTAATGCAGCTTTTGCAATGTTCTGATACGGTGTAGGCATTAAAAATATCATCTCCTTTTCTATATTATACTTCATTTTTTTTGTTTTGGCGATTGCAAAAAGAAAAAATATTTTATATAATAGTGATAACTTCTTTGGAAAGAGTATATTTTATAGATTAGATAGAGAGAGTATGGTTGGTGGAAATACTTTATGAAGTAAAATAGAAGACATCCAGTTAGGGGAAGCGGTTTACCTCGTTATGGGTATTAAGAGTATAAATTAAGGTGGCACCACGGGAAATCCGTCCTTTGTAAGTGCTACCTTTTTATTTTAGGAGGGATATTATGATACAAAAGCCAAAAGGATGTAATGACATTTATGGGAAAGAAGCAAAAATTTGGAAGTATGTAGAGAGCGTTATAGATGCGACAATGGAAAAGTATAACTATAATTATATTCGTACACCAATTTTTGAGTCTACAGAATTATTTCACCGTGGTATAGGAGAAAGTACGGATATTGTAACAAAAGAGACATATGACTTTGTTGATCGTGGGGGAAGAAATATGACACTTCGTCCAGAAGGAACAGCAGGAGTATGTCGTAGTTATGTTGAAAATAAGATGTATGGAGATCCTAACCAGCCTGTCAAAGTTTATTATAATGGAACAATGTATAGATATGAGAGACCACAGAGTGGGCGTGACCGTGAACTTACACAATTTGGGATGGAAGTTTTAGGTAGTGATGATCCAATGAGTGATGCGGAAGTTATTTCACTTGCGGTTAATATTTATAAAATGTTAGGTTTAAAAGAGATTAAAGTTAATATTAATACTTTAGGAGATAAAGAATCTCGTGATATGTATCGTAAAGCATTAATCGACTATTTTAAACCTCATATTTCTGAGCTTTGTGAAGATTGTCAAACAAGATTAGAGAAAAATCCATTACGTATTCTTGATTGTAAAGTAGATTGTGATAATGAATTATTAAAGAATGCTCCAAAGACAATTGATTATTTAAATGATGAAAGTAAGAAGAGATTTGAAGCTGTTAAAGATTATTTAGATATTTTACAAATTAAGTATGAAGTAAATCCTAATATTGTACGTGGACTTGATTATTATAATCATACAGTTTTTGAAATAGAAGCTAAAGTAGAAGGATTTGGTTCTAATAATGTACTTGGTGGTGGCGGTCGTTATAATCAATTATGTAGTGAAATTGGTGGACCAGAAACTCCATGTATTGGATTTGCATCAGGGATTGGTAGACTTGTTAAAGCTTTAGAGTTAGAAGAAGTTAATTTACCAATTACAGAAGATATAGATTTATTTTTAATGTATGTTAATGAAGATGAGAAAAAGTATGCTTTATATTTAGCACAAGAATTACGTATGGCAGGATTTATTGTGGATACGGAGTATACTGGTCGTGGTCTAAAAGGACAATTTAAGCAAGCAGATAGATTAAAGGCTAAATATGTAGCGGTACTTAATAGTGAAGATTTAAATAATAATGAAATAAAGATTAAGAATAATAAAACAAAAGAAGAAGAGATAATTAGTTTGGATGTATTAATTTATTATTTAGATGAACAGTTAAATACGGGTTTTGAAGATATTAATGAAGAAATGTTAGAAGATGATTGTTGTGGTGGCGAAGGACATTGTAAACATGGAGGAGAATGTCACTGTCATCACCATGAATAGTGAGGGATGGTTATGAACAAAATTAAGAATAATAGTTTACGACTTAATGATGTCGGTAGAGAATTTATTTTCTATGTCTGGGTACAAAAGAAGCGTGATTTAGGTGGCGTTTGTTTTATTGATTTACGTGATAGAAGTGGTATTATTCAGTTAGTTGCTCGTGAGGGAGAAGTTTATGATACCGCAAGTAGTTTAAAGAGTGAGTCTGTTTTAAAAGTAAATGGTACGGTTATGGAAAGAGAAAGTAAGAATCCTCATATGGAAACAGGGGACGTTGAAGTTGAACTTTCTTCTATTGAAGTATTAAATTCTTCTTTAGATTTACCTTTTGAAATAGTTGATGATACAACAGCATTAGAAGATACACGTTTAAAATATCGTTATTTAGATATTCGTCGTAATCCAATAAAAAATAATTTAATTACACGTCATAAAATTATGATGGCAACGAGAAAATATTTAGATGAAGAAGGTTTTATTGAGGTAGAAACACCTGTATTATGTAAATCTACGCCAGAGGGAGCAAGAGATTATTTAGTTCCTAGTCGTGTTAATAAAGGTAAGTTTTATGCCTTGCCTCAGTCTCCACAAATTTTTAAACAATTACTTATGGTTGGAGGAATGGAAAGATATTTTCAAATTGCGAAATGTTTTCGTGATGAAGATTTAAGAAGTGATCGTCAGCCAGAGTTTACGCAAATAGATTTAGAAATGAGTTTTGTTGATGAAGATGATGTAATGACATTAACAGAAGGATTAATTAAAAAGATATTTAAGGAGACTAAAGGTATTGATATAGAATTGCCACTTAAACGTATGAAATATGATGATGCTATGAGATTATATGGTTCTGATAAACCAGATTTACGTTTTGGTATGGAACTTTGTGATGTTAAAGAAATATTTAAAGATTCAAGTTTCCAAGTGTTTCAAAATGCTTTAGGTGAAGATAGTAGTATTGTTTGTATTAAAGTTGATGGTAAGAGTGAAGAGTTTTCTAGAAAGAAAATTGATGCATTGACTGAATATGTTAAAACTTATAAAGTAAAAGGACTTCCTTATGTAAAATATGAAAATGGGGAATTTACTTCTGGTATTAGTAAGTTTTTATCTGATGATGAGAAAAAAGCATTGATAGAGGAGTTAGAACTTCAAGATAAAGATATGTTATTCTTTGGTGCTGATAAGAAAAATATTGTTTATACAGCACTTGGAGCTCTTCGTTTAAAATTAGGAAACGAATTAGGCCTTATTGCAAAAGATGATTATAAATTGTTATGGATTACAGAATTTCCATCTTTTGAATGGAGTGAAGAAGAAGGACGTTATTTAGCTTGTCATCATCCATTTACAGCACCTCTTGATAGTGATGTTGATAAACTTCTTACAGATAAAGCTCATTGTTATTCTAAAGCCTATGATATCGTTATTAATGGATATGAAGCAGGTGGAGGATCTATTCGTATTCATGATGAGGGTGTCCAAGAAAAAATGTTTAAAGCTTTGGAATTATCTAGTCAAGATATTGAAGAAAAATTTGGTTTCTTTGTTGATGCTTTAAAATATGGAACACCACCTCATGGAGGACTTGCTTTAGGACTTGATAGATTAACAATGATTTTAGCAGGTACTGATAATATACGTGATGTTATAGCATTTCCTAAAACCACTAGTGCAAGTTGTTTAATGAGTGATTGTCCTAGTGATGTTAGTGAAAAACAATTAGAGGATTTATCTATTAAAACAGTAAAATAAGAATTGTCTTTGGATAATTCTTTTTTCTTTTCTTGTTTTTGATATTTACTTTTGATATACTTTATGTAAAGGATATGAGACTATGGATAAGAAAGTTAAAGATGTTAAAAAAGCTAATGATGGTAAGATAGTAAGAGCTCTTTTTGAAGAAAGAAAGAGAAGAAAGAAAGAAAGAGAAAAAGCTAAAAAGTTAAAAATTTCAGATATTAAACATGGAGAAGGAGCTCATGTAGGACATTTACTTAGACATTTAAAAGCAAAAGAAGTTGAACTTACTTTTTGTGGTGTAGTAGTGGTCTTAGCTATAGTATTAGTTAGTTTATATTTTGTATTTTCTTCAGTTAGAGAACCAGTTAGTTTTAATACAATTCAGGTGGGAAATTTTGATGTTACTTATATTGATCGTGGTGATTTACTTGGTAACATTGTTAATTTAACATCTTCTGATATAATGTCTAAAAAAGATGGTATGAAAAGTGAAGTATATAAATTAGAAGTTGTTAATAACGATAAAGAGGCGAAAGGTTTTCAAATAAAATTTGTTAATGATGTAGCAATGATTAGGGAAGATAAGTGTAGTAAAAAACAAATACCACTTGCATATATTTATTATCAAGTTGATGGTGGAAAAGTACGTAAATTAGATGATACTAAACGTTCTCCAATTGTTTATCAAGGTGTTTTAGGGGGAGAAGAAAAAGAAACGATTAAAATTCGTTTCTGGGTAGATAAAAAATTACCTAAAGAATATTATAGTTATCATTTACATAGAAAACTTACATTTAAATCAGTAGTGGCATAGCCACTTTTTTTATAGAAATTTTTTTATTATTTGATAAGTTAAGTAAGGATATTCTAAGTATGTAAAATGTTTAGCTTTAGGATATATAATAATTTCTGAGTTTTTTATTTTTTGTTTTATTAATTTACCATCTTTTAGAGGAGTGTCTTTATCAAGACTTCCCCAGATAATTAGGGTTTCTTGACTAATATAAGATAAGTAATATTTTAGATCTTCTTTTAAGATGTTTTGAAAAGTTTTTTTCATATTATTGGGTAATGTTTTGTAGTCAGGGGATGCAAAAAGTTTAGTTAGATAGTTTTGATAGTTTTTATTTTTACTTATTCTTTTTAAAATTTTATATATTTTTTCTTTAAACCATACTCTTAATTTTTTTCTTCTTTTAATACCTGCAATGTCTATTAAAATTAGTTTTTTTATATTTTCTTTATAATATCCACTTAATAATATAGCAATTCTACCACCAAATGAGTGAGCAATAATTATAGGGTTTTTAATATTTTCTTTTTCCATTAAGTCTCTAATCATATTAGTATAGTCATAGATAGTTAAATCTTTATTTGGCCAGAGACTATTTCCAAAGCCTGGATAGTCTACAATATAGATTGTGTATGTATCTTTTAAAAGGTTTATTAGATAGGTAAATGTTTTTCTAGTGTGTCCCCAGCCAGGTAATATTAGAATAGTTTCTTTTCCTTGACCATATTTTTCAAAATAGATAGAGTAGTCTTCAAACATAAGATCACCTATCATAATTTATTCTATTTTTTATATTATGTTAAAAAGCTTGTATATTAAAACATAGTTATGATATAATATAAGTGTCAAGAGAAGACGAATCTGTTCTCATATAAAACCGACTAAAGTGACGATACGGGAGTTCTGATCAGCTATCGGTGTTGAAGACCTTCTGCCGTGCAGGTAGGGATCCTAAAGATGGCGTACGAACACCCACCTGTAAATATGCAGGTTTTATCGTTGGGCAGAACGTTTCTCTTGACTTTTTTGTTGATTTTTAAAGGGGTTTGTGGTATAATAAGTGCACGTGAGGTGAGAGCAATGATAATACTTCCAATTATAAATAAAGGCAGAGTTATGTTTGCTGAAGTTACTTTAAAAGATGCTCAAAAAATTCATAGTGGTGTTGTATTTGAAGGAATGCAAGAAAGTGATGTTATTGTAAATCAACAACCTTATTCAGAATCTAGTTATTTACATGATAAAGAAGATAGTAGTGTTGTTAGTTTTATACGTAACTCATCACTAATAAGTCAAAAAGATTTTATGGTAACAACAAGAGAAGAAAGAGAATCTTCTAAGTATGATGTTTATCAAGTAAAGCAACCACCTAAGTTTGTTAATAAAGCATTAGATAATTTATATGCTAGTGTTATTACAGATATGAGAAAAGAGTTACCTGGTACAAAGAAAGGAAGATATATTTCCTTAGATAAGCTAGGATTAGATGATGAATTAAGTGAAGAAAAAATTCAAACTTTAAAAAATGTAGTGAGAAGTGAAAGAAATAGTGGGCTATGGCCAAGCCTTTTTGCTCAAGCAGGAATTGATGATATTCCTAAAACATTAGAGTTTTTAGAGCATTTTGATTGTACTATTATTCCAGATAGTACAATAGCTGAAGATGAGTTGCAGTCAGTTCTATCATCTTTAGAACCATTAAATTCACAAGATTATCATAATTTAGGTAAAACTTATCGTATGGCTAAAGAAAATCAAAGAGTTTATTCTAAACTAGCAGTTGTTTATCATGAGATATACCAACAACCATATCGTTTAATACAGTCTCCTAAACAAAGAAGTCGTGAATTAAGTGATAAAGGTTATCAAAAAGTAAAAGCTCCAGGAGAGGTTATTAATTTTGGTAATGAAGGACATGAGTTTAGAAAAGCAGCGTAGTTTTGAAAGATTTCAAAAATTAGTTGGAGATGATGGATTGCAGACTTTAAATAACAAGTCTGTTTTCATTTTAGGTATTGGTGGCGTTGGTAGTTATGTATGTGAAGCTTTAGCTAGAAGTGGTGTAGGGCATCTTATTTTGATGGATGGTGATGTTGTTGATGAAAGTAATATAAATAGGCAAATCTTAGCACTTCATTCTACAGTGGGAAGAAAAAAAGTTCAGGTTATGAAAGAGAGAATCTTAGATATTAATCCTTTGTGTAATGTGCAAGTTATTGATTCTTTTTTAGATTTAGATTTAGCTATTTTAAATAATTATGATTTTGATTTTTTTATAGATTGTTGTGATACGGTTAAAGTAAAAGAAGCACTGTTAACATATTTTAATAAAAAAGATAATTTTTTATGCTGTTTAGGAACAGCAAAAAAACTTGATCCTAGTTTATTAGAAGTTACACAATTAGATAAAACGTATAATGATCCACTTGCTAGAATACTTAGAAAATATGTTAAAGATAATCATTTATCAGAAAAAGTTAAAGTTTTATTTTCAAGTGAATTACCAATTTCTTGTGAAGGACTTGGTTCTAGTGCTTTTGTACCTAGTAGTGCAGGATTACTTATTGCAAGTTATGTTGTTAGATATTTTTTACAAAATAAAAAGAAATAGTTTGGGACTATTTCTTTTTTTGTTTTAAAACTTTCTATATAATCCTATGGCTTTACCTAGTATGGTAACATTATTAAGAATAATTGGTTCCATAGTATCATTTTCTGGTTGTAGTCTAAAATATCCGTTTTCTTTATAAAATGTTTTTACAGTTACTTCGTTATTGTCGTTCATTGCAACAACGGTATCACCGTTATTAGCAGTGTTTTTTCTTTCGACGATTAAGATATCTCCATCATAGATTCCAACGTTAATCATTGATTCTCCACTTACTTTTAAAGTAAATATTTCATTTCTTGTAGTGAATAAATTAGCAGGTAGGGCAAAATATTCATCGGGCACTTCGATTGCTTCAATGGGATTTCCAGCTGTTACTTTACCTAGTAGGGGAACTTCTACAATGTTTTCATCTTTTTCAATATATTCGTTTGGCACTAACACTTCTATTGTTCTATTTTTTCCATTTCCTTTAGAAATATATCCTTTTTCTTCTAGTTTAGTTAAATGAAAATGTATAGTAGCAGGTGAATTAAGATGTGCTTCTTCGCCGATTTCTCTTACAGTTGGGGGATAACCATTGTTTGCAATCCATTTTTTAATAATTTGTAAAATGATTTCTTGCTTAGTAGTTAGTTTTTCCATATGAGACCTCCTTTTTATATATTTTAGTTTAACACTAGTGGTGTAAAATGTCAAACAAATGTTTTAAAAATATATTGACACGAACAATTGTATGATATATACTAAGTTTGTAATGAAGGGAGAGATGTATATGAATATTAAAATGAAAAAAATTGTAAAAGAAGGTTTTATTCTATTTCTTCTATATTCTTTTATTACTTTATGTTTATTTATGGCTACTGAGAGAATTGAAAGATTAGATCAAGTTGGAGAGGATTTTAGAAATACTAATCAAAGTGTTTCGATTAATTTTTCAAAGTAAGTAGCTTATGTGTTATACTATTACTAGGTGATTTATATGAATAAAATTATTTTAGTAGATGGTAATAATTTATTATTTCGTAGTTTTTATGCTACAGCATATCAGGGAGTTATAATGAGAAATTCGAAGGGGTTTCCTACTAATGCTTTATATGGTTTTATTAATATGATGCATAAGATTATAGAGGATGAGGCTCCTTCTTATATTATGGTTGCTTTTGATAAAGGAAAAACGTTTAGACACGATAAGTATTTAGAGTATAAAGCTGGTAGAAGTGAAATGCCAGATGAGTTAAGAGAACAGTTTCCTAAAGCAAAAGAAGTATTAGATGCACTTGGTATTAAACATTTTGAGATTGATAACTATGAAGCGGATGATATTATCGGGACTCTTTCTTTAGATGTTGAAAAAAGAGATGATTTTGTGGCAACTATAGTTAGTAGTGATAAAGACTTATTGCAACTAGTTAGTGATAAAGTTGTTATGAAGATGTTAAAGACAAGTGGTCATATTATGATGACTAAAGAAGAGTTTATAAAAACATATCAAGTTCCACCAATTAGAATGATAGATTTAAAAGCATTGATGGGTGATAGTAGTGATCATATTCCTGGTGTTAAGGGAATTGGTGAAAAGACAGCTATTAATTTACTTTCTAAGTATGAAACGTTAGATAATTTATATGAGCATATAGACGAAGTTAAGGGAAAAACTAAAGAAAAATTAGAAAATGATAAAGATAATGCATATATGAGTTATGATTTAGCAACGATTTATCGTGAAGTACCTTTAGATTTTACTTTAGAAGATTGTAAATATACAAGAGAAGATAGAGATGAATTTCGTAAGATATTAGAAGAACTTGAATTTCATTCATTATTAAAAAAATATAACTTATTAAATGGTGAAGAAAAAAAAGAAGTAGTAGAAGATAAATTAAATATATTACCCATTGAAGAGTTAAAAGCTAATAGTTATTCTTTTTATGTTGAAACACGTGGTAGTGTATATAGTAAGAGTGAAGTATTAGGTGTTGGTTTTTATGACGGTGTTAATAGTTACTTTATAAAAAGTGATGAAATTTCTAAATATAAAGATTTGTTTTCTAATTCGTGTTTTAAATATACTTATGATTTAAAGAAAAATATTGTTGTTTTAGATAAGTTTGGAGTGTCTATTAATAAAGTTAATTTTGATACGATGATTGCGGCTTATTTACTTGATTATGTTGTGAAAGATGATATTAGTTTTTTAGCGCAAGCATTTGATGTAAAAATGCCTTTGTATGATGATCTGTTTGGTACAGAGAAAAGACCTAAAGAAGTTAGTTTAGAGGTACTTAGAGATGTTTGTTGTCGTAAAGCTAAGTTTATTTATGATACAAGAAATGAGTTGTTAGAAAAATTAAGTAAAAATGAAGAGTTAGATTTGTTTCAAAAAATAGAGATGCCTTTATCTAGAGTTTTAGCTGATATGGAGTTAACAGGTATATTAGTAGATGTTAATTATTTAGATAAAGTGGCAGAAGATTTAAAGAGGCAAATGGATGTTTTAGAAAAGGAAATATATGAATTATCAGGTGTAACATTTAATATAATGTCTCCGGCACAGCTTTCTAAAGTTTTGTTTGAAACTTTAGAGATACCTTATCCTAAAAGAGTAAAAGATGGTAAGTATTCTACAAGTAAGGATATTTTAGATAAGATAAGATTTGTTCACCCTGTTGTTGATAAGATATTAGAGTATAGAACACTTGCGAAACTTTATACAAATTATGCAGTTGGCTTAAAAGCAGAAGTTAGAGAAGATGGTAGGATTCATACAATATTTACACAAACTTTAACGAGAACAGGTAGACTTTCTAGTATTAGTCCTAATTTACAAAATATTCCTGCAAGAAGTGAATATTCAAAGTTAATTAGAAAAGCTTTTATTCCAGATAAAGATTCTAAATTATTATCTAGTGATTATTCACAGATTGAGTTAAGAGTTTTTGCACATATGTCTAAAGCAGAAAACTTAATACAAGCTTTTGTAGATGGTAAAGATATTCATGCTAAAACAGCATCTGATATTTATCATGTTCCAATGGAAGAAGTTACAAAAGATATGAGAAGAACAGCAAAAGCAGTTAATTTTGGTATTTTATATGGAATTAGTAGTTTTGGTCTTAGTGAAGATTTAGGGATAGATATTGGGGAAGCTAAGAAGTTTATAGATAATTATTTAAAAACTTTTCCGGGAATTTCTGATTATATGGAAGAAGAAAAGAAAAAAGCTTATGAACTTGGTTATGTAACTACATTGATGCATCGTAGAAGAGTTATTCCAGAACTTAAAAATAAAAATTATATGATACGTAGTAGTGGTGAGAGAATGGCTCTTAATACACCTATTCAAGGTACAGCTGCGGATATATTGAAAAAAGCTATGGTTGAAATATATGATGAATTTGAAAAAAGAGGATTAAAGAGTAAAATGTTAATCCAAGTACACGATGAACTTGTATTTAATGTTTGTAATAATGAATTAGAAGAAGTAATCGATGTAGTTAGAAATGTTATGGAAAATACAATAGAGTTAAGAGTACCATTAAAAGTTGATATAGAATATGGTAATAATTGGTATGAAGCTAAGTAGAAAGTTGGTGTAGTATGCCTGAAAAACCTGAGGTTGTTACAGTTTGTAATACTTTGAAAAAACAAGTATTAGGGAAGAAAATAACAGATTGTTTAGTATACTGGGATAATATTATTGCTTATCCTGATGTTTCACAATTTAAAAAGAATATTATAGGTGAAGAAATATTAGATATTACTACAAGAGGTAAATTTTTAGTTTTTGAACTTAATCATTATTTATTACTTATTCATTTGAGAATGGAAGGAAAGTTTTTCTTTAGAAAAGTTGATGATGAAAAGAATAAGCATGAACATGTGTTTTTTACTTTAGATAATAATATTAGTTTTCGTTTTCATGATGTTAGAAAGTTTGGAAAGATGTATTTACTTGATAAAGAAGATGCTTATAGTAAAAAACCTCTATGTGATTTAGGTTTAGAATATAATGATAGTACTTTAACAAGTGATTATTTATATCAAAAGATTCATCACAAGAATTTACCTATTAAGACAATTTTATTAGATCAAAGTATAATTACGGGTATTGGTAATATATATGATGATGAAATATTATTCTTAAGTCACATTTCACCATTAAGAAAAGGTAGTATGGTTTCTAAAGGAGAATGTGAAAGTATTATTTTAAATACTAGAAATGTTCTTGATAGAGCTATAGAAATGGGTGGAACGACTATTAAAAGTTTTACTTCTAGTGAAGGAGTACATGGACTTTTTCAGAATGAACTTTCTATTCATGGTAAAAAGGGTAATTGCCCTTCATGTGGTAGAAGTATAATACGTACTACGGTTGGTGGTAGAGGGACATATTATTGTAAATATTGTCAAAAATAAGCAAATTTTTGCTTATTTTTTTGTAAAAAGTTGTAAAAACTTATATACAAAGAGTATCATTTAGTGTATAATTGTTCTGGTGTTGAAAGGAGTAGTAATTGTATGAAAAAAACAAAGATTATTTGTAGTATTGGACCTTCTTCTAGTCATCCAGATGTAATGGAAAAAATGGTGTTGGCTGGTATGAATGTTGCGAGAGTTAATTTTACTCATGCTACTGAAGAAGAAAGAAAACAAGTATGTGATTCTGTTCGTGAAGTTAGAAAACGTACAGGTAAAAATATAGCGTTATTATGGGATACAAAAGGTCCTGAATTTCGTAGTGGAATGTTAGAGGATGATTCTATTGAATTAGTTAATGGTAAGACTATTCGTATTGTTAAAGAAGAAGTTCTTGGTAATGAAGAGAGATTTAGTGTTAATCATCCAGAAGCAATTGATAGTTTAGATATCGGTTCTATTATTTTACTTGAAAATGCAAAAATGAAATTAGAAGTAATTGATAAAGATGATGAAGGTGTTACTTGTAAAATTGTTGCAGGTGGAATATTAGGAAACCGTAAGAGTATGAGTGTTCCTGGAGTTAAATTAAATATTCCTTATGTTAGTGATGCTGATAGAGAAGATTTAGATTATGCTTGTAGTCATGGTGGAGAATTTTTAGCTATTTCTTTTGTTTCTACTAAAGAAGATGTTTTAGAAATTAAAGAAATATTAAGAGAACATGATAGACTTGATTTAAAAATCATTTGTAAAATTGAAAGTGAATTAGGTATTAAAAACTTAGAAGAAATCTTAGAGGTTTCTGATGGGGTTATGGTTGCTCGTGGAGATTTAGGTACAGAAGTTGCTAGTGAAAAATTACCTATTATTCAAAAACATATTATTAAAGTATGTCGTAAAATGGGTAAAATTTGTGTTGTTGCAACAGAAATGCTTGAAACAATGATGGAAAATACACGTCCAAAAAGAGCAGAAACAAGCGATATTGCAAATGCTGTATTAGATGGTACTGATGCCGTTATGTTAAGTGGTGAAACTACAGTTGGTAAACATCCTATTGAAACAGTTACAGCTATGGCTCGTATTTGTGAAGTTACTGAACAATATGCTAAGTTTGATTATATTGATGAGAATAAGAGTACTAACTCTGTTCCATATACAATTGCTCAAAGTGTTGTTGAATCTGCAAACTGGTTAAATGCTAAATTAATTTGTGCTTCTACAATTAGTGGAACAACAGCTAGAATGATTAGTAATTTAAAACCTAGTGCACCAATTTTAGCATTATGTCCAGATGAAAAAGCAGCTAGAAGACTTGCTTTAAACTGGGGTGTTGAACCTACTTATTTACCAATTTGTCAATCTACAGATGAAATACTAACTGAAAGTGTTAAGAAAGCAAAAGAATATATGAATCTTGAAAAAGATGATATTATTGTTTTAACAGGAAGTTTTCCTAATACAGGAGTATCTCATCCAACTAACTTAATGAAAATTGAAAAAATTGACTAAAAGATATCGTTATGATATCTTTTTTTTAGGTGTTAGTATGAAATATGAATTATGTAAGTGTGAAGATGGTTTTCATTTAGGCTGTTATATAGGAACTTTTTATGATATTAGTGATTCTACTCTTTCTTTTTATAAAGGATATTATGTTCCTAATATTAATGATTTATTATACCGAAGAATTAAAACTAATTTTTATGGTGATGCTATGGAAATTACTAGTTTACCTATTGAAATAGAAGTATGCCATAAATTAAGAAGTGAAGGAATATACTCAATTAGTGAAATAGAAGATGTCAAAGATACCGTTATTTCAATGGTAAAAAAAGAAAGAGGGGAAAGTGTTATTCCTAAAATACTTTCTTATATAAAAAAATAAATCAAAGTTTAATTACTTTGATTTTTTTCTTAAAATATCATATTGTTCATAAAGTTTTTGAGTGTTATTTTCTAAAAATCTATAATGCATAAGATAGGGTATAAATAGACAAAGAAGTGCTAAAAAGACGATTAATAATGAAATATTATTTGTAATAATTCCTGATAAATAAAAAGAAATAGAAAGTATTCCTACAAAGATAGTAACTAAGAGATGAATTAGTCTTTCGTGTTGAAAGATATTTATTTGAATTAAATGATATTCTAAATCTTCTTTAGTAATTTTTTTATTTTCTTTTATTTTGTTATCTATTTCTTTTATATAATTTGATAGTCTTTTTTTCATTTAATCAATCTTTTCTGATAAGTTTTCATTATCAAAATCTTTATCGTCTTCCATTAGTAATTCATGGATTTCTTCTTCTTTGGTATCTACAAATACTTCTTCAATTCTATCTACACGACACTTTTCAGCTTTTATAATTGAATCTACTTTTTCAATAGCTTCCTCTAATTTGTCATTAACAACAACGTAGTTATATTTAGTAACTTCATTTATTTCTTTATAGGCTTGGTGGAAACGTTCTAATATTTTTTCTTTAGAATCAGTACCACGCTTTTGTAATCTTTTTACTAACGTTTTTAAAGAAGGAGGAAGGATAAAAATAAAAATTGCTTCTGGTACAAGTTTTTTAATATTACTTGCTCCTTCAATTTCAATTTCTAGGATTACATCTATTCCTTGATCTAGTTTTTCTTTAATATTTTCTTTAGGAGTGCCATAATAATTTCCTGCATAATTTGTGTATTCTAAGAAATAATCTTCTTCGATTAACTTTTCAAATTCTTCTTTAGTAACAAAGTTATAAGTTTCACCCGGAATGTCATTAGTTCTTATTTTTCTACTTGTTGTTGAAACGGAAAGCCAAATATTTTTGTTTTTTTCTAATAGTCCGTTAATAATACTTCCTTTACCACTACCACTAGGAGCAGATATAACAATTAATTGTCCACTTTTTTTTGATTTAATCAATTTCTTCACCTCGTATATATAAATTATTTTCAATTTCTTTTTGCCAAACTTCTTTTTCTTTATATGGTAAAGTATATATCTTTGTTGTTTTTAATTCAAGAGAAAGAAGAGAATCTTTTTCTTTTGTTATTTTACTAATGATTGGTAAAGTTATTTCTTTTTTATAAGTATTTAAATATTTTTTACCATTTTCATTAAAAGCTAAGAGACGGATGTAAGTAATTTCTTTATTATTTTTATGTTCTTCCTTAGTATAGTTACATAGTATTTGAAGTAATGATCTTGCAATTTTATTGTATGTAACATGTTTTCCTTTTACTCTTTGGATTAAGTCATCATAGGAAGAAGATAACATAATTTCTTTTTTTAGTTTTGTTGCTAGATCTGGGGTTACAAGATGATATTTTTCTAAATTATCATCTGTAATTATTTTATATTTTAAAAGATTATAATAGTCTTCTAAGTTATGATGATTATTATTTTGTAAAGCATTATAAGTATTTATTGGAATTACTTTTTTTATGTCTTCTAAGTTATTTATATTTTCTCTTATAGAGGTTGCACTACTAATAGTTCCTGTTAAGTTTTTGTTGTGATAGTCATTAGTTCTTTTTATAGTTTCAGGTTCTATTTTATAATTTTTTTGTAAGATAGTTTTTATATAGGTAATTCCTAAAATATCATTTGGTGTAGTTATTTCTTTTCCAGTTAAATCTTTTAAAGCAAGTGATAAGGAAGTGGGATAATTATTACCAAATTTAGCATAGATTTTAACTAATTTATCAAAGTCTTCATTTTCTAATTGAGTT
This sequence comes from uncultured Bacilli bacterium, assembly GCA_944332465.1. Lineage (GTDB taxonomy): Bacteria > Bacillota_I > Bacilli_A > RF39 > UBA660 > Faecimonas. The sequence goes on from CALVJZ010000007.1 coordinate 29,351, forward strand.
TTAGCAATTAGTTTTAAATCATCTATATTATTTGATTCACTTCCAAAAACTAATTTATCAACTTTTAAGTTTTCTAGGAGAGTAATTCCAGCATAACTATAATAGTCGGCACTTTGTGTTACGAAGGCATAGGGTATTTCGACTACTAAATCAGCACCATTTTCAATCGCAAGTTTTGCTCTTTCCCATTTATCAATGATAGCTGGTGTACCACGTTGTGTAAAGTTACCACTCATAGCTATAATGATTGTTGCGGTAGGGTATTTTTCTTTTATCTTTTTTATTTGATATAAATGACCATTATGAAATGGATTGTATTCCGCAATAATTCCAACACTAGACATACTATCCCTCTTTTCTTGTTGCTATTCTACCACGGATGGGAAAAAAATTCAATTGACAGATAAACGTGGGAGAAGGTATAATTTTTATAAAGAATAAGGTAATGGTGAATAGACTGTGGATAAGATAAAAAGTGTCTTTGGTAAAGTAATTTCTTTTGTAAAGAAAAATCCTAAAGAGTTTTTAGCTTTAGGAGTTTTTGTAGTGGCA
>CALVJZ010000008.1 GCA_944332465.1 uncultured Bacilli bacterium
TTTAATCATAAAATTATATTCTTTATACTCCTAAAAGTGTTTTTATAACACTTTTTTTGTTTTATAAAGACATTGTATATTTATTTTCTTTTTTGTTCATAATAATTGTGAGGTGAATAAAATGAATTGTAGTTTATTAGAACAAGTATATAAGGATGCATCCTTAGGATATAATTCCTGTTGTAAGTTATTAGAATGTTTAAAGGGAAAAGATAATAAAATAATTGGAAGTGTTGAAAAGATAAGAGATGAATATTCTTCTTTTGCTAAAATGAGTCGTGATATGCTTGTAAATTCGGGAAAGACTATGGAAGATGAAAGTGTAATAACTAAAATGATGTCATCAATGGGAATATTAAAAGAAGTATTGGCTGATAATAGTGATGCAAGTATTGCTGAAATGTTAATTCAAGGTTTAGTCTTGGGAGAAGTGGAGATGGAAAAACGTATTAAAACAGCTAGTGATGATGTTTCTAAAGATGATTTGAAGGTTGCTAAAGACTTCTTTAAATTTCAAAAAAGCGCAGAGAAAGAATTAAGAAAATATCTATAGATTAGTGGTAAATTTTGACATAGTGAAGTCTATATGTTATAATATACGTTATCTCAGGGGGAGATTACATATGAAAAATGAAAATTTACCGTCGAAGAATAAACTTATGATTATTACTTTTGTTTTATTTATAGGTTTAATGTTTAATTATTTTTATGAATATTATCATGTATATAATAGTATTGAAATAAAAACTTCAAAGACGGCTGTTGTTGAATATGGTAGTCCAAACTATGATATTCGTGAAGTTGTGGATTCAGTAGATGGTGAGATTGTATCTATTAAAAAAGATATTGATACTACCAAAGTTGGTCCACAGGAAATTATTGTTGAAGTAGAAAAGAATCAAGTTGTTAAAGAGGTTCCTATTACAGTTGAAGTAAAAGATACTCTTGCTCCAGCAATAGAGATTAAAGAAGAAACTATTACTTTAACTGAAGGTGAAGACTTTGATGCCCTTAGTAATTTATCATCTGTTTATGATGTTGTTGATGGTGATATAGATTATTTAAATAATGAAGAGGTTTTAGAAGAAGATACAAATTATTATACTGTTGAAAGTAATGTAAATAGTGATGTTCCTGGTACTTATCAGGTTGTTGTTAAAGCGGTTGATAATTATGGTAATGTTTCTTCTACTACTTATTCAGTTGAAGTTAATGCTAAGCCAGAAGAAGTTGTACCTACTGTAAATACTAATTATCAAAATAATAAATTACCATCTGGAGATGTAAATGCTTTGGTTAAGCTTGCATATTCATTGATTGGTAGTCCATATGTTGCAGGAGGAACTAGTCCAAGTGGTTTTGACTGTAGTGGATTTGTTCAATATTTATATAGTCAAATTGGTATTTCTGTTAGTAGAAGTAGTTCAACACAAATGTATGATGGTGTAGCTGTTAGTTATGAAGCTGCTCGTCCTGGAGATATTCTTATCTGGGGATATGGTCCTGGTGCTCCAACACATTCAGCTATATATGTTGGTAATGGGCAAATGGTACACGCTACTAACCCTATTCAAGGTGTTATAGCTAGTGATGTTGCTGGTTGGACTCGAGGTAGTGGGACACACGTTATTGCAGTAAGAAGAATCTAAGTAAATTTAGATTCTTTTTTGTATAGTATTCTTTATTTTGGATATCCTATGATTAGGAGGGATTAATATGGAAACTGTGCAAAAAATATTATTAGTTATTACTATAATTGGTGCAATTAACTGGGGATTAATTGGTATTTTAGATTTTAATCTAGTTGATGCGATATTTGGTAATGGCTCACTATTTAGCAGGATTATTTATACTCTTGTTGGTATATCAGGTCTTGTTAATATTGGTATTTTATTTAATCATATTGAAGCTAAATAAATTTAGGTAAAAAGGTTTTCAAAGATTTGGAAAAGTGATACAATATTTTTGTATCTTTTTTTATGCCGATTTAGCTCAGTTGGTAGAGCAACGCATTCGTAATGCGTAGGTCGAAGGTTCAAGTCCTTTAATCGGCACCACTGGGATGTATGGTTTGAATAAACAAACTTTTTATATAGGGGGATCAATCTGAAGATTGATTTTTATTGTTTTTTGTTAGGAAAAATGGTATCATTATAATGAGAATAGGGGTGGTATTCTTGGATATTGTTATTTCTTTTTTCCGTGATACTTTATCTGGACCTTTATATATTGTAGTGGTAGTGATTGGTATTATTGGAATTTGTGCGTGTATAGGTTACTTAGCTGAAGAGTCTATGAAACAAAAAGATAAAGCAGTGAAACAAGAAAAAATGTATGCAAGTGTACCTACGGTTACAGTTTCTGAACCACAACAAAATGCTGTACAGGCTGTGCCTTCTGTAGCAACATCTCAACTTGAAAATGTTGTTAGTAGTGAAGACATAGCAAAGGCGACTGGTTCGACGGTCGTTGTTCCTACAACCGAAAATGGTTCACAGGCTAATAATTCTACAACTGTAAATACAGTTAATAAACAATGATTGATACTTGGAGGGATTAGATGTCAATAACAATTACGGATATTTTATCATTATTAAGAAAGATTATAGATATATGTATTGTCTGGGTAATTTTTTACTTTATTTTAAAAAATATTAGAAATAATATTAAGTTATCTTTAATTTTTAAAGGTGTTGTCTTTGTAATAGTTTTAAGTTTAATAGGAAATTGGTTAAATTTTACAACTGTTTCAGTTTTACTTGATTATATTATTCAATGGGGACCTATTGCTATTATTGTTATTTTTCAACCAGAGATTAGAACAATTTTGGAACAGTTGGGGCGTAGTCAGTTGCTGGGACGTCATAAAATATTAACCGTTGATGAAAGAGAACATTTAGTTTATGAAATTGTTAATGCCGTTGACTATATGAGAAAAGAAAAAATTGGAGCATTAATGGTTATTGAAAGAGATATTAGCTTAAGTAAGTATATTGAAAAAGCTAAAAAAATATATGCTAATGTATCAAGTGATTTATTAATTTCTATTTTCTTTAAAGGTAATCCATTCTGTGATGGTGGTGTTGTTATTCAAGGAGATAGAATTAGTTGTGCTGGAGCTGTTTTTCCAACTAGTAATAGTCCAAAATTAAGTCGTAGACTTGGTACTAGACATAGAGCAGCTTTAGGATTATCAGAACAAACTGATGCTATTTGTTTAGTTGTTTCAGAAGAAACTGGTAGAGTTTCTATAGCACTTAAGGGAGAAATGCTATATAACTTAACACTAGATGATGTTCGTATGATGTTAATTGATGAACTTCGTCCTAAACAAGAAGTTGATATTGATGATGAAATAGATGAGGAAGAGATATATGAAGAAGTTAAGTAGAGCGTTTGGTAGTTTCCTTCGTCGAGTAGGAATTTTCTTTGATAAGTGGTTAATTACTCCCATAACCAAATTTATGTTAAGTGTAGTAGAGTTCTTTAAAGGAAGTACAAAGAATTTTGATCGTATTGCTTCAAAGAAAGCTACATTGATTGTTGTCAGTTTAATTTTAGCGTTTGGTGTTTTCATTATTATTGATCAAGAATCTAATGTAATGATAGATCAATATGCTGAAGTTTTATATGATGAACCTGTTGAAGCAATTTATAATGAAGAATTATATGTTGTTGAAGGGTTACCAAAGAATGTTGATATTACTTTAATTGGTCAAAGAAGACATATTTTCTTAGCTAAACAAGCGCCATCACGTGGTGTAAGTGTAGATTTGACTGGATTAAAACCTGGTAATCATAAGGTAAAACTTGAATATTCTCAAAGACTTAGTTCCTTAGATTATCGTCTTGATCCATCAGAGGTTACAGTAACTATTTATGAAAAAGTTAGTGAGAATAAGAGTTTAACAGTTGATATCTTACATCAAGATAATTTGAATAAAAAGTTATATATTGATGATGTTGAACTTGATCGTAGTGAAGTTATTGTTAAAGGGGCACAATATAAACTTGATAAGGTTGCAACTGTACGTGCTTTAGTTGATGTTGATGAAATTACTAATCCTAAAGCTGGTGAAGTAACTTTAAAAGATGTACCTTTAGTGGCATATGATGAAAATGGAAAGAGAGTTAATGTAGAGATTGTTCCATCTACTGTGGATGCAAAAGTTACAATTACTTCTCCTCATAAGGAAGTACCTGTTAAAGTTATTCCAACTGGTAAATTAGCATTTGGTAAAGCAATTGAATCTTTAGATACTAATGTTTCAACTGTTACTGTTTATGGTCAAAAAGATGCTATAGATAAAATTGAAGAGTTAGAAGTTGAGGTGGATGTAAAAGGTCTTGAAAAAGATAAGAAATTTAATGTTACATTAAAGAGACCTAAAGGTATTACAGATATTAGTAGTAAGACTATTACTGTTGATGTTAAAGTTGCCAATTCAATAACTAAAGAATTTACGGTTAATACAATTGAGTTTAGAAATCTAGCAAATGGTTTATCAGTACAAGCTTTATCTAAAGATGATACTTCTGTTACAATTTCTGTTAGCGGAAGTAGTAGCATTGTAAATGATATTGATGCTTCAGCTATTATTGCTTATGTTGACTTAGATGGTTATTCACCAGGTGAATATGAAGTTGAAGTTAAAGTTGAGAAATCAGATAGTAGATTGACTTATACGCCTAAGACTAAAAAAGTAAATGTTAGAATTGTAGGTTAAAGGATAGAATTTCTATCCTTTTTTTTTGCATATATATTTTTATTTTTCATATTCTTTATTAGATACTTTAAAGAGGTGGAATATGAAAAAAATTATAATAACTCTTTTATTTGGTACTTGTCTTTTAGCTGGTTGTGGAAAATATGGTGAAGATGATGTTATTAAAGACTTTTCAAAAAAAATAGATGATAGTTCAGCTTATTATATTGAAGGTAGTCTTGAACTTGTTAATAATGATGATATTTATCATTATGATGTAGAAGTAGCGTATAAAGAGGAAAATAATTATAGGGTTAGTTTGACTAATGTGTCTAATAGTCATACACAAATTATATTGAAAAATTCTGAAGGAGTGTTTGTTGTTACGCCTTCATTAAATAAGAGTTTTAAATTTCAAAGTGATTGGCCGTATAATAACTCACAAATTTATTTGTTAGAATCTTTAGTAAGTGATATTAAAGATGATGATAAGAGAATGTTTAAAGAGACTAAAGATGGTTATACGTTTATGACAGAAGTAAATTATCCTAATAATCGTAATTTAGTAAAACAAAAAATATCTTTATCTAAAAAGTTAAAGTTAAAAAAAGTAGAAGTATATAATAGTGATTCTGTTATTTGTATGACAATGAATTATGATGTTGTGGATTTTTCACCAAAGTTTAAAAAGAATTATTTTGACTTAGATACAGTTATGAAAACTTATGTAGTTGAGGATACTATGTCAGATAGTGATGTAATATTAAATAGTATTTATCCTTTAATGTTACCAAGTGGGACTAAGCTTACTAGTGAAGAAAAAATAAATAAGGATAATGGTGAAAGAATAATTATGACATTTGAAGGAGATAAGCCATTTCTTCTAGTAGAAGAAACTGCTAATGTTGAGGATGAATTTACGGTTGTGCCAACCTACGGTGAACCTTATATGTTAATGGACACTTTAGGTGTTATGACTAATAATTCTTTAAATTGGACAAGTAATGGAATAGAGTATTATTTAGTTAGTGATGTTATGAATCAAGAGGAAATGCTAGATATTGCTCAATCAATTAGTGTAGTTGATGTGATGAAATAAAGAGCTTTACCTCTTTTTTTTCTTGTGATATAATTTTTTTGGGTGGTAATATGGCAAAAAACAGACAATATAGAAGAAAAATGCATGAGAAAGTAGATAGTATTCCATCTTCTTTTGATGGTAATGTTAAACAGATTTTTATTGTGATTTTAGTAATTGCTGTTGTATTAGTGGTATTTTATTTTTTAACAGTTTATATATTAAGTAAAGATACATCTACTTCGGAATTTATCAATTCTAAGCCAGAAGAAGCTGATATACAATATCAAGAAATTTTAGCTGGTAATAGTTTTGATATTGATGAAGATAATTATTATGTATTGTATTATGATATGTCTGATGAAAATTTAAAATCTTCTTATACTAATATGATTACAACTTACGAAGAAATAGATACTCATTTACCTATTTATACAGTTGATATGAGTAGCACGTTTAATAAAAAATATGTATCTGATGAGGCAAATCGTGATGTTAGTCAGGTTGAAGACTTAAAGATTTCAGGACCTACTTTAATTGAATTTGATTCTTCTAAAGTGGTTGAGTATGTTGAAGGAAAAGATGATATTCAACAAAAATTAAATGAAGGGTAATTATCCTTTATTTTTTTTTGTTTGTTGTGATAAAATGATAATAGGTGAGTCGAGGTGGTAAAATGCGTAAAATTCCTTTTATTAAACCTAATTCAAAAAAAGTTTTAAAAGATGACGATGTTTTAGAAGAAGATGATAATGTAAGAGAAATTATAGTTGAAAAAAAGGTGGGTTTTAATACTTTTGAAGTAATTGCATTATTACTTTTAGCTATTATATTTGGTGTTGTTCTTGGTAATAGTTTTTCATTTTTTAAAAATGAAATACAAGGAGAAAAAGTTTCTCCAGAGTTACAGGAATTGGTTTCAGTTTATCACAACATTTTAGATAATTATTATAAAGATATTGATGAAATGGATTTAGTTGATGCAGCGGTTGATGGAATGTTGTCTTCGTTAGATGATCCTTATTCTATTTATATGGATGAGGATAGTTCAACTACTTTTAACGAGTCTGTTGATGGCAGTTATACGGGTATAGGGATTACTATATCTGCAGTTGATAATAAAGTTGTTATTTTAGAGGTAGCAAAAGATTCGCCTGCTGAAAAAGCAGATATTAAAGCGGGTGATATTTTACTTAAAGTTAATAATAAAACTGTTGATGCTGATAATATTGTTGAAGTTACTGATAGTATAAAAGAAGGTAAAAGTAAAACAGTTTTATTGGTTATAGAAAGAGAAAAAGAAAAGCTAGAAAAGAAGATTCATATAGAGGAAATTGATTTAATTACGGTTACATCAAAAGTATTTGCTTTAAATAATGGTAATTGTGGTTATATCTATATTAATAGTTTTGCCGCTAATACTTATAAACAATTTAAAAAAGAATTAAGCACTTTAGAGAAGAAAAATATTAATTCATTAGTAATTGATGTTCGTTCAAATCCTGGAGGTCATGTTAAACAAACTAAAAAGATATTAGAATTGTTTATGGATAAAAATGATGTTTTGTATCAAGTTCAAATTAAAAAGAAAAAGACGAAAGTAAAAGATACTACCAAAGAAAGTAGAGATTATCCTGTAGTTATATTAACTAATTCAGCAAGTGCTTCTGCTTCGGAAATTTTAGCAGCAGCATTTAAAGAATCTTATAGAAATTCTTATTTAATTGGTGATACTACATATGGAAAAGGTACTGTTCAGACAGCTTATACCTTATCTAATGGTACTAGTGTTAAGTATACTACGGAAAAATGGTTGACTCCTAAGGGTACTTGGATTGAAGGTAAAGGTATTAATCCAGATAAAAGAGTATTATTAAATAATAATTATTTTTCTAATCCAAGTGATGAAAATGATTTTCAATTACAAACTGCGCTAGATTATTTAGAAAATTTAAAAGATACTAGAAATGACTAGTATCTTTTTATGTTGTTAATGTACTATTTACAATTAACTGTTTATTTGTGTTATTTGGACTACAAGTTGTTAAAACAAGCTGTTTTTTATTACTTTTGTTGACGTGAATATATCCAGTTTTATCTTCTTCCCAAACCATATTTACAATATATGTATATGTTTTATTATTGTATGTTAATTCTATTTTATCTCCTTGTTTAAGCTTATCTAATTCATTAAAATATGCTATTTTTCCTGTGCCTGAATGAGCGGCAAGAAAGATTATGCTTTCTTCTTGTTCGGGAGATATTGATTCTTTTAAAATAGTTATGTTTTCTTCAACATTATTATGTTTACTATTTATATTATATAGTGGCTCTTTTAAATTAATTTTATTTATAGAAAGTGTACCAATTCTATCTTTTTGGTATTGTATATTTGGTGTTTCATTTAATTCTTTTTTATTAATAGTAATAGTTTTTTCATAAATATTATGACAAGTTATACAATATAAAGATAAGATAAATACTAACCCTAATAATTTTTTTATAGTAGTTTTAATAGGTTTTTAATGATAGTAATAATTATTGTTAAAAAGGTAGAGTTAGTATTTGGTACTTTTATTTTGTAGTCTGTTAGTATGATTGATTCATTTATATTATCTTTGACGGTTATAGTAAAATCATTTACTTTATTATAGCCTGGAGTAGTATTGTCTTGGACAATTTTATATTCTCCATATGGTAGTGTAACTGTTGCTTTACCATTTTCATCTGTTGTTATGGTTGTAACTAAATTGTTGTTTTTGTCATAGATTGAAAAAGATATATTTGCTTCTGGTTTCTTTGTGTTCTCATCATATGTTTTATATATGGTAATTTCTTTTTTAATAATTTTATCTTTTAAAGTTAAACTATGTACATAGTTTGTACTATTTATTTCTACAGGATAGATTTTTTTATCTAGTTCATATCCTGTAGGTGCTTTTATTTCTTTAATATAGTATTTACCAAACGGAATATTTTCAATTGTTCCTATATTGTTTTCATCTATTGTTATTGTAGCAATCTCATTATCATTTTCATCATATAGTCCATAGATAGCTCCAATTAATACTCCATCTCCACTTGGAGTTTTAGAATTAGTATCACTATCTAGTTTAGTAATTTCAATTTTTGTTTTTATAACGTTAAGGTGAAATTTTTCTTCTTTAGTTTTGATATCTCCTGTTTGCATTAGGGCTTGACTAGTCTTTGATTGATAGAAAAGAATAGGTTTATTATAATTGTTTTCTGTTCTAGTTAAAGTTATAGTGTAGTTTCCTGCCGTTAGGTTTTCAGCTTTTATAGTATTTCCCAATATTTTAAATTGTTTGCTATCTGTTTGATAATACTTTAACACATCATAACTATCTTTTGCTTCAAAAGAGTTGTTTTCAATTATTGTAAAAGTTTTGTCTTTTAAGGACGTGTTTAACTTATAATTTTTTATTAAGAGATTAATTTCATTAATTTCTTTATTATATGGGGCAATGGCTGGACCGTTTAGCCCTGATGTAAAATAAAATTTACCACTTGGATCTGCTGTTTGCCAAATCATCATTTGGGTAATGGCATACCATTTGTAGTCAGTATGGTTTTTATATCCATATCCAAAGTAGGCAATTAGTTCAATTTTTTCTTTTTGTGCTTGTGATAAATTATCTGGAGTTATAGTTTTATCATAGCTACTTCCTTCATTGAAAAAGACAAAAGGATCAATACAGTAAGCAAAACGATTAGTTCCTGTTTCTCTAAAGAATCTTGCTTTCTGATAATAAATAGTAGATGAATTTGCTTGTTGTTTATTCATGTATATGCCATCTATATATTCTGCTTCATAAAATGATGTGCTGGCATTAACATTTATATAGCAACAAAATGTAATAAAAAATGTTATTAAGAAAATTAAAATTTTTTTCATATTTTTCCTCCTTTTTTTCTTAACAGTTTCGATAATAACAGTCTTTTTTTGTTGTGGCAAATGGAGGATTTAGTGATTTTAATACTATTACTAGTTGAATTTTATTTTTTGGCTTTTAAATTTTCTTTTTTTTAATTATAAAGTATATTAGTTTTGCAAATTTCATAAAATTTTTAAATGTGATATAATAAGGGCGTGAGGTGATAGTATGACCGATATAGAAATTGCAAAGATAGCAAAAAAAGAAGATATACGTACAATCTTAGGGAATTTAAATTTAAGTGAAGATGAATATATTTTATATGGTAATGATAAGGCTAAGATAACTAAGAGTCCTGGAGTAAAGAAGGGTAAACTAATTTTAGTTACAGCTATTAGTCCAACACCATTTGGTGAAGGAAAGACAACTGTTAGTATTGGTCTGGGAGATGCTTTAAAAAAGCTTCAAAAAAATCCTATTTTAGTTTTAAGAGAACCTTCACTTGGTCCAGTTTTTGGTATGAAGGGTGGAGCAACAGGTGGAGGATATAGTCAAGTTGTTCCTATGGAAGATATAAATTTACATTTTACTGGTGATTTTCATGCTATAACAGCTGCTAATGATTTGTTGTGTGCTGCTATTGATAACCATATTTTTCATGGTAATGAATTGGGAATAGAAGAAGTTACCTTTAATAGATGTTTAGATGTTAATGATAGAGCTTTAAGAAATATTTCTTTAGATGGTCGTACTGAAAAATTTAATATAACTGCTGCTAGTGAGATTATGGCACTTTTATGTTTAGCTAAAGATTTTGATGATTTAAGAGAAATGCTTGGTAATATTGTTATTGGATATACAAAGGATAAAAAGTTAGTGTATGCTAAAGATTTACATATAGAAGGTTCTTTAGCGGTATTGTTAAAAGAGGCATTTTATCCAAATTTAGTTCAAACTTTAGAAAATACACCTGCTATTATACATGGTGGACCTTTTGCAAATATTGCACATGGTTGTAACAGTATAGTTGCAACAAAATTAGGTCTTTCACTTGGTGATTATGTTATTACAGAAGCAGGTTTTGGGGCAGATTTAGGGGCAGAAAAGTTTTTGGATATAAAATGTCGTAAAGCAGACATTTCTCCTGATGCTATTGTTTTAGTAGTAACTATTAAGGCTTTAAAATATAATGCAGGTATTAAGAAAGAAGATATTTTATTAGAAAATGTAGAAGCTGTTTCTAAGGGATTATGTAATTTAGAAGCGCATCTTTCTAATTTGAAGTTGTTTGGTGTTCCTTTGGTAGTATGTGTAAATGCTTATGATACTGATACTAAAAGAGAAATAGATGTTATATTAAATTGGTGTCATAATAACAATATTTCTGTTTCTGTTAGTACTGCATATAGAGATGGAGGAAAAGGTGCGATTTCTTTAGCGAAAGAAGTTCTTGAAGCGACTGATAGACCAAGTTCTTTTCAATTCTTATATCAAGATGAGGATAGTATTCAAGAAAAAATTTATAAAGTTGCGACTAAGATATATCACGCTAATAAAGTTCAATATAGTGAAGAAGCTCTTGCTAAAATTGAATTATTAGAGAGAAATAATTTGTCTTATCTTCCTATTTGTGGTGCTAAGACTCAGTATTCGTTATCTGATGATGCTAGTAAGCTTGGTAATCCCAAAGATTATACTATATATGTACGAGATATTGAACCTTATTTAGGTGCAGGATTTATTACTGTATTATTTGGTAATATTTTGCGAATGCCTGGATTACCTAAGAGACCAAATTATGAAAAGATTGATTTAGTTGAAGGAGAAATTGTTGGTTTAAGCTAAAAAAAATAAGACCTTTATGGTCTTTATTTTTTTTCTGGTAAAGTACAAGATGGGGTTTTTGTTGAGTCCCAGGTACCATTTGCTTTAATACATTCTTCTTCTGTTGTTGGAGTAGTTGGTTTTGTTTCTTCAACTTTTTGTGGAGCAAATATGGTAATTGTTCCTGTATATAGTCTACCATTATAAGTAACTGTATATTGATAGTTTGCTGCTTGTGCAGTGTTTACTTTAGATAAGTCTAAAGATATATTTTTTTTCACTTCATCTGTAAGAGGTTCATTTACATAGTTTTGAATATCAGTTGATAATGTAGAGCCTAATTCAAGATTTAGATTTTTTAATGTTAAAACCATATTAGGTAATGGTTTTTCTTTTATAGTAAATGTTCCATTAAATGTTTTCTTCTTATAAGTAACAGTATATGTATAAGTTCCTGCTTGATTTACATTTACCATAGAAGTATCTAGTTTTAACTGATTTATTATTTTATCTTCTATATCATTAGCATTTTCTAGGTAATCTTTAATGTTAACACTAATTGGTTGATTTATTTCTTGTTCCATAGTTTTTAATCTTATTTCATTGCTTTTCATATTAGCAACTCTTTTTTGAACTACTTTAAACTCTGTTTTTGTTTCTTTTACGGGAGTATCCATCATTGTCATAGTTACTCCGCTTCCAATAAAAACAAATCCCCAGAAAGCAATAGCTCCTGCAATTATATATCTTTGTTTATTCGATAAAGATTTTTTCATTTCTTGTACTCCTATCTTTCTATATCATTATAATATAAAAAATTAAGAGAAACAAGAAAAAATTGTTGAAAAAGGGATAGGCCTATCATATAATTTAAGTAGGTGGTGAAGTTTTATGGCTATTTATTGGATAATTTTATTTGTAGTCCTATTATTTATTGAACTTGCAACCGTAAATTTAGTTTCAATATGGTTTGCAATTGGAGCGTTAGCTGCATTCTTGGTATCTTTTGTTACAGATTCTGTACTTTTAGAGTTACTTACTTTCGTTGTTGTTAGTATAGTTTCTTTAATTGTTACTCTACCTTTGGTAAAGAAATTCAAGAATAGAGAGAAAGTAGTTCCTACTAATTTAGATAGGGTTATAGGTAAAAGTGCAACCGTTACTAAAGATATTTTACCTGATAAATTTGGTGAAGTTAAAGTATATGGTAGTACTTGGACAGCAGCTAGTGATGAAGAGTTTCATGTTGGAGATAAAGTTGTTGTTGAGAAAATGGATGGCGTAAAACTAATTGTCCATAGGAAGGAGAAAAATTAATGGAATTTGGTGTATTATTACTAGTTGTTTTAATTATTATTGTCATCGTTGTTGTAGCAGGTGTAAAAATAATTTCACAATCAAAAGCTTATGTTGTTGAAAGACTTGGTGCATATCATAGAACAATGCAAACTGGTCTACATTATGTAGTTCCAATTTTAGACCGTGTTGCCTGTGTTGTTAGTTTAAAAGAAATGGTTAAGGATTTTGCTCCACAACCAGTTATTACAAAAGATAATGTTACTATGCAAATTGATACAGTTGTTTATTATCAAATAACTGATCCAAAACTTTATACTTATGGAGTTGAAAATCCAATTAGTGCAATTGAAAATTTAACAGCTACAACATTACGTAATATTATTGGTGATTTGGAACTTGATCAAACTTTAACAAGTCGTGATGTAATTAATACTAAAATGCGTAGTATTTTAGATGAGGCAACAGATGCCTGGGGAATTAAAGTTCATCGTGTAGAAGTTAAAAATATTTTACCTCCAAGAGATATTCAAGAAGCTATGGAAAAACAAATGCGTGCAGAACGTGAAAGACGTGAAGCTATTTTAAGAGCTGAAGGTGAGAAGAAGAGTCAAATTCTTATTGCTGAAGGTGAAAAAGAGAGTACTGTTTTAAAAGCAGAAGCTGCTAAAGAAGCCATGATTAAAAAAGCTGAAGGAGAAGCTGAGTCTATTGTTAAAGTACAACAAGCAACAGCTGAAGGGCTTCGTTTATTAAAAGAAGCAAATATGGATGATGCTGTATTAAAACTTAAGAGTTATGAAGCTATGGTAGATGTCGCTAATGGACAAGCTACTAAGATTATTGTTCCTAGTGAACTTCAAAATTTAGCTACTTTAGGTACAACTTTAAATGAAATGTTTGAGGGACCTCGTCCACCAAAACCTGGTAAACCAAAACCTGCTCCAAAACCTGAAGTAGAAGTAGAAAAGGTATAAAAAATAAGGATTCGTAAGAATCCTTTTTAATTTGCTTTTATACCTTGATAGGTGTTTCTTTTAACCATTTCTTTATCAATATCATTTAAGACACAAAACTTTTTAACAAGCCAATTTGGTTCAACTAGGTCATCTAATTTGGGGTCTCCTGTAATTCTATGAATTACAATTTCGGGTCTAAGATATTCTAATTGTGATACAACAATATCAATATATTCTTCTTTAGATAATACCTTGAAATGTTTTTCTTGATATAGTTTTTCAAGAGGTGTATCTTTTAAAATACTAAGCATATGAATTTTTATACCTTGTATATCTAGTTTGTTTAAATATTTTATAGTATTTAACATATCTTCTTTTGTCTCATATGGAAGACCGTTTATTATATGAACTACTACATCAATATTTCTTTTGCGTAGTTTTTTAACCATATCTTCAAAACAAGAAAGACTATGACAACGATTAATTAGTTTAGCTGTTTTTTCGTTTGTGGTTTGAAGACCTAGTTCTATGGTGAGATATGTTTTTTTATTTAGCTCTTCTAAATAATCAAGACATTCTTCTGAGATAGCATCTGGTCTAGTAGCAATATTAAGTCCTATTACATTGTCAAAAGATAAGACTGTTTCATATAAACTTTTTAATGTGTTTACATCAGCATAAGTATTTGTTCTAGCTTGAAAGTATCCTATATATTTAGCATGAGGCCATTTATTTAACATCATGTTTTTTATTTCATCAAATTGTTTTTTTAAGGAATCTTCTTTTTTACCAGCAAATTCGCCACTGCCGCTTTTAGAGCAATAAATGCAACCTCCATAGCCTACAGTTCCATCTATATTTGGACAAGTAAAGCCAGCATTTAAGCTGACTTTAAAGACTTTTGAGTGGAATTTGTTTTTATAATAGTAGTCTAGGGTGTGATATCTTTTATTTGTATTTGAGTATTTAAATGGATTCATATTACACCTCACATATTGTATATAAATATAGTGCTTTTAAAAATAGCCACGGATTTAGAAGTATTTTCTTTTTTATACCTTTTTTGTTTTCTTTAATTTCATTTATCATTTTTTCTAATTGATTTTTTTCTTTCGTTTGCTCTGTTTTTAATTTTTTCTTAAGTAATTTATTAAAACTTCTTTCTGTATAAATAATTGTTTCATCTAGATTTAAGTCTTTAGCAACACTTTCCATGATTTTTAAACTTATTTTATCAATGACATTTTCAAGAGAAATGTTTGATAATTTTAATAATTTAAGAAAGTCTTTTTTTACTTTTTCATTATTAAGTATATTAGTTAAAATATATTCATAAGTTTCAAAATGTTTTTTATAATTCTTTTTTAATGTTTTATTTTTAAAAGTATAAGTTTTACCTTCTAGTTTTTTGTATTTTTTTAGAGTATCATTATATCCTAATTTAATATTTCTTTTAGCTCCATCTCCGTGAAAATTTAAAAAGTTTGTTAGTTTGTTATTTGGTTTAATTCGTGTGGTTTTTAATTTTTTCTTTGGAGTTCTATTTAATCCTGGTGCTGATAGGTCTACAGCAATTATTTCATCAGCGCCCATTTTGATGGCGAGGTTGATTGGTAAGTTGTCGTAGATACCACCATCTATATATCGTTCTCCTTCAATATCTTTTTGCTTAAAAGCTGGATAACAAGATGCTGAAGCCATTAGATAGTCAGCAAATAAATTTTCTGGTATTTCTTTTTTGGTTATTTCAATAGGTTTTTTTGTTGTTACATTATAAGTTACAAGTCCAAAGTCAATTTTAGATTTCATAACTTTTTTATAATTAATTTGTTTTCTAATTAACTTTTCTATTTCTTTTACATCCATACCACCATTTTTTAGAAATTCTTTACCATACATTTTCATAATTTCTAAGTCATTCTTTTTATTGGCAGCTTGTTCTCCAAATAATAGTTCTAAGTTTACAGTATTCCATAACTTTAAAGCTTTATAATAACTTTTTTGAGTAATTAAAGCGCCATTTAAGGCGCCAATTGATGTACCTGTAACTATATCAAATTTTATATGTAATTTTCTTAGAGCTTTCCAGACTCCTATTTCGTAGGATCCTTTTGATCCTCCCCCTGATAATACTAATGCACGCATATTTATACTTCTCCCTTTTTTACGTAGTTTATTGTAGCATATATTGCTTGAAATTTCAATTTCTATGGTATACTTATATAGTAGGTGATGACTGTGAAACGAAAGAAGTTTCGATTAAAAAAATCTGTAGAAAAGAAGTTAAAAATAATAGGTGTTGTTTTGATAATTATTATAGGGATTTTTATTTTTTATCAAGTTCAAATTTCTTCTTTGACAAAGTTAGGATATAGTAAGGAAGCTGCAAGAAATATATTATTTCAGTTTAAAAAAGAATATGTTTTAACTGTTGGTGAAAATAAAACTTTGAATGCAGCTTTTATGAGTAGTGATTATAATGAAAAGTATTTGGATCAATATTCTAAAATTGATTATCAAAATCATAAGAATTTAATAAAAAATATTAATACATTAATAAAAAAAGGATATAGTAATGACAATATTTCGATGATTTTAGCTCATGGTAGTGATAAGGATGTAACAGAGTTTGCCAAAAGAGATAAAATTAATTATTTAGAGGAGTTTTATAGTTTTCCTTATGCAAAGTTAAGTAATTATGACCGTTACGTTGATTATTCTAATGAAACGGGAGAAGATGATGAAACAACTGTGCTTGCTGTTAACTTGGATATGGATAAAGAAAATTATAAAGATCCAGAGATTGTAAGTGAGTTTAGTACAGATATGTTAGTAAATAAACATCGTTCATTAAAGAAAGATTTTGAACCTGATGATTTGGTTTCTATTGATTTAAAGTATGCTAGTGATGACACACAAGAAGGTAGTAGAATAGCAGTAAATGCTTTTATAAGTATGTATAAAGCTGCTAAAAAAGAAGGATTTGATTTAGTAATTAATTCTAGTTATCGTAGTTATGAAGAACAAGAAGAAACTTGTGATACTTACCGTGATTTATATGGAGATAACTATGTAACAAATTTTGTAGCGTTACCTGGTTTTTCAGAACATCAAACTGGTCTTGCTTTTGATATAGGAAGTCGTAATTCTAACGTATTTGCAGAAAGTCCTGAGTATGACTGGGTACAAGAAAATGCTCATAAGTATGGTTTTATACAGCGTTTTCCATCTAAATATGAAGCGGTTACTGGTTTTAGAGCAGAGCCATGGCATTACCGTTATGTTGGTAAAAAAATAGCTAAATATATTTATGAACATGATATTACTTTTGAAGAGTATTATGTTTTGTTTTTAGATAAAAATGCTTAGTTTTTTTCTTGGAATATTGTTTTATTTATGGTATTATGTTACTAGAATAATAAGAAGGTGTTGACTATGTATCCACTGGGAAAACAATTTGAAGTTGACTATTCGAGAGCAAAGAGTGATGATAAGACTATTGTTAAAGGTAGTAACTTTCGTATTAGTGTAATTACAGAGCGTATTGTGCGATTAGAGTATTCTCCTAGTGGAGCATTTGTTGATCGACCTACGCAATTAGTTTTACGTAGAAATCTTGGATATCCTGAATTTCAAGTAAAACAAGATACACAATTTGTAGAAATAATTACAAAATATTTTCATTTGATTTATGTTAAAAGACAACCTTTTTTAGGAACAAAGGTTGATCCTATGAAAAATTTAAAAATTACTTTAGTTAGTCGTGAAAGAGATCGTAATAAAGATTGGTATTATGGTCATGCAGAAGCTAAAAATATGCTAGGTAATTTTATAAGTGTGGATGTAAATTCTTCACGTGATATGAATAAAGGGTTATATTCTTTAGATGGATTTGCTTCATTAGATGATAGTAAAAGTAAAGTTATTATGGAAGATGGAACACTTGCGGATGCACCTAGTGATCATATAGATGTTTATGTATTTATGTATGATAGGGATTTTAAACAAGCTTTGTTTGATTATTTTAAAATGACCGGTTCTCCTGCGATGATACCTAGGTATGCGCTTGGAAACTGGTGGAGTAGAAATGTTACTTATGATGATAATTCTGTAATGGAGTTAATTAAAAATTTTGAAAAGAAGAAAATACCTTTGGCTGTTATGTTGTTTGATCATGATTGGCATTATCGTGATGTTGGTGAATATAAGGGGTTAAAAACGGGTTATACTTTTAATTCTAATTTATTTCGTGATCCTAAAAAGATGATTGAACAATTTCATCGAAGAGGTATTCACGTTGGATTGTGTGTTGATCCTAAGGATGGATATTTTCCTCATGAACAATTTTATAAACAAGCAAGTGAATTTTTAGGTGTTACTGATAATAAAATTATTTTATTTGATCCTTTGAACCCTAAAATATTAGATGTTTGGTTTAAGGCGTTTTTACATCCTTTAGAAACGTATGGAGTTGATTTTTTCTGGAATGATTATAAAGGTGATAGTAATCCTACTAATTTATGGATAACTAATCATTATTTATATTTGGATTCTGGTAGAAATCCAGCTAAGAGAAGTATGATTTTAGCTCGTAATGGTATTTATGCCCCTCACTTATATCCAGTATTATATGGTGGTAGTAGTGAAGTTAGTTGGGAAGCTCTTAAGAAATTACCATTTCAATATTTAAATGCTGCTAATATAGGAGTTAGTTGGTGGAGTCATGATGTGGGTGGTAACCATGGTGGAATGGAAGAAAGTGAACTTTATATTCGTTATTTAGAATTAAGTACTTTTTCTCCTATTTTACGCTTTCACAGTGCGAGAGGAGCTTATTATAAAAGAGAACCATGGCTTTGGGATGTTAAGACTGAGAGTATAGCGGCAGATTATTTACGTCTTCGACACCGTTTAATTCCTTATTTATATACGGAAGCTTATAATTATACTAAGTCTGGTACTCCACTAATTCAACCATTTTATTACAATTACATGTGGGTATATGATGATGAGTTATATAAAAACCAATATTATTTTGGTTCACAATTACTAGTTTGTCCTATTTTGGATAAAAAGGATACGACTATGAATCGTACTGTTCATCGTTTCTTTATTCCTGATGGTATTTGGTATGATTTTAGAACTGGTAAAAAGTTCCCTGGAAACAAAAAATATGTTTCTTTCTTTAAGGAAGAAGATTATCCAGTGTTTGCTCATGCGGGAAGTATTATTCCACTTTCTAATCGTAGTGATTATAATAATGTTGGACTTCCAACGGATATGGAAATTCAAATTTTCCCAGGTGTTTCAAATACTTATACATTATATGAAGATGATGGTATTACATCGTTATATAAAGATGGCTACTTTTTAAAGACTTCAATTGATTATAACTATTTACGTAATAATTATACGGTTATTATTCGTTCTATTGAAGGAAAAAGCGGAATTGTACCTGAGAAGAGAAATTATAAATTAGTATTTAGAAATACTAAACAAGCACAAGATGTAACAGCTTATTTTAATTCTCAAAAATTGAATGTCAGAACGTCTTCTGACGGACCTGATTTTATTGTTGAAGTGTTTGGTGTTCCAACTGTTGGACAGTTAACTATTAACTGTAAGGGTAGAGATATAGAAATTGATGCTGTTAGATTAATAGATGATGATGTTAAAAGTATTTTAATGGACTTACAAATAGATACGTATCTAAAAGAAGATATTGCGAAAATCATGTTTAGTAAAGATACGATTAGTCGTAAACGTATAGCAATTCGTAAGTTAAAGAAAAAAGGGCTTACTAAAAAATATATTCAATTATTCTTAAGATTACTTGAATATATTAGTGAGTTTTAGGAGGGAAAGGTATGAATAAAGAAGTTTTTGAAAGAGTTAGAGATTTTGTTGAGGCTAACTATGGTTTTAGTGATTCTCTCTCTTTTTCTGTTTGTGATGAAATGATTAGTCATTTAGTTGCTGGTGAATTGGATGAGTTTTTGTTTGGAACACATGAAAATTATAAAGAAGTTGCGACGATAGCACATAAATATCAAGATTTGTGTTTTTATGATGGAGACTCAGATAACTGGGCTGACTCTGTTGAAGGTCCATTTAGAATGAGTGATGAATTAATGACTATGCGTATTTTTGATAATTTTAGTTTTTTAATGTCTATCAGTAATATATTAGGAGAGGATACTCTTAAAGAGTTAAGAAAACTTAAAGATATGGAAGGATATCAAGATAGTTCAGTTATTGATTATTTACGTTCAACATTTGGAAATGATAACCTTTTAATAAATTCTTTAATGACGATGTATGGAAAAGATAGTACTTTTTCAATTTTTACAGATAATCAGAAAGGTTGTTTATTAACTTATCCTGAAGGAACTTTATATTATTATGGTGATGGTGGATATAAATTTACTAATCCAATACTTTTGTCTTTAGAAATATATAGTAGAATGCATTCTAATAGTGAAAATGTTACTGATGATGTTTCTTCAATGGTTGCCGAAATGGAATCTTTTTTTCAAAAAGATGTTGATTTTTCTCAAGTTGTTTCTGATATGTCATTAAATTATCATGAATCTATTAGGAAAATAACAGGTGGAAAACCTAAAGATGTTTTAGAGTTATCTCGTGATATGAGTGGCAGTATTCCAAATGCATCTTGGAATATTGATAGTAACCCTTTGGTTCAAATGTTAGAGACACCTTATCATCCTGATTCAAGTAATCAGAGTACAAAAAATCGTTAAAAGGTCTTGTCAAACAAGGCTTTTTTTACTATACTAATAACAGTTGACATATTGCTGGTAGTAGTAATATATATTCTTATTTAAGAGAGTTTACGGTTGGTGAAAGTAAATATAAGAAGTATATGAACTTGACTTGCTATAAGTATGTAGGGTTAGACCTTTATATCTTTTAAAGCTGCATAGTATACTATGAAGTAAGGTGGTACCGCGAATTTTCGTCCTTATGTTTATAAGGGCGTTTTTTTATAGGAGGAAATATGTTACAAGAATTAATCTTATTTGTTTTATGTTATATTTTAGTTTTAGTTATTTATGAAATATTTATAGTTAATAGAGCTAAAAAAAAGAAGGCAAAAAAATATCCTATGGAAGTAAAATATTTAATTGCTAGATATAGGTTAGATATGAAAAAAGTGGATTATCCACAACTTTTGCAAATTGTTGCATTAGTTTCGTCTTTTGATATTTCTCTTATTGTAACATTGGCTTCTATTCTTGATACTTACTTGTGGCAAATGATTATAGTTATAATCCTGGTGTTCCCAGTGATATTTGTTAGTTATCATTTTGTTGGTAAATTTTATAAAAAGAAAGGAATGACGAAAGATGTATGATTTTAGTAAGATAGAAAAAAAATGGAGAAAGTATTGGGAAGAGAATGATACTTTTAAAACTGATGTGTGGGATTTTAGTAAACCTAAATTTTATGCTTTGGATATGTTTCCTTATCCATCAGGTGTAGGTCTTCACGCTGGTCATGCCGAAGGGTATACTGCTACTGATATTGTTTCTCGTATGAAGAGGATGCAAGGATATAATGTACTTCATCCTATGGGCTATGATTCTTTTGGGCTTCCGGCAGAACAGTATGCAGTTACAACAGGTAATCATCCTAATGGATTTACACAAAAAAATATTGAAACATTTACTAATCAGTTAAAATCTATTGGTTTTGACTATGATTGGTCTAAGACACTTCAAACTAGTGATCCTAAATTTTATAAATGGACACAATGGATTTTTAAACAATTGTACTTAGATGGATATGCTAAATACATTGATATGCCAGTAAATTGGTGTGAGGAACTTGGTACAGTTTTGTCTAATGATGAAGTTATTGATGGTAAGAGTGAACGTGGAGGTTATCCAGTAGTTCGTCGTAATATGAAACAATGGGTAATTGATCAAGCAGCTTTTGCTGAAAAATTACTTGCGGGTCTTGATGAAGTTGATTGGCCTGAGTCTACTAAAGAAATGCAACGTAACTGGATTGGTAAATCAGTAGGTGCTCATGTAATTTTTAAAATAGATGGTTTTGATGATGAATTTACAGTATTTACTACTAGACCTGATACCTTATTCGGGGCTACTTATTGTGTTATGTCTCCTGAACATTCTCTTGTTAATAAAATTACTAGTGATAAACAAAGAGAGGCAGTAGAAGCATATCAAAAAGAGTGTGCAACAAAGAGTGACTTAGAGAGAACTGAGCTTAATAAAGAAAAAACAGGGGTGTTTATTGGTGCTTATGCTATTAATCCAGTTAATGATACTAAAATACCAATTTATATTTCTGATTATGTTTTAGCAACTTATGGTACAGGAGCTATTATGGCTGTTCCAGCACATGATGACCGTGATTATGAGTTTGCAAAGAAATTTAATATTCCAATTATTCAAGTGTTGGAAGAAGTTACTGGTACTCCTCATGATAATGAGAAAAAGAAAAATTCTATTGTAGCTATTGTGTATGATAAGAAAAATGATAAGTATTTAACTATTAACTGGGGAAAAAATGGGGGTCGTTTATTTGTTGGTGGTACTAGACATGAGGATGAAAGTGCTGTTGAATGTGCAAAACGTGAAATTAAGGAAGAAACTGGCTATATTGATTTAGAGCTTATCTGTGAAGATTTTAAAATTAATCATCATTATTATGCATATAATAAAGATACTTATTTTAATATAGAGGCTACGCCATTATTATTTGAATTAAAGAGTGATAAAAGAGAAAGTCAACAGTTAGATGATGATGAAGATTTTTCAGTAGAATGGGTATCTAAGGAATCTATTGAAAAGGATGTTGTAGATGAATTACATAAAAAGTCATTTGCTTATGTTATGAATCCTAATGCTATGGTTGGAGATGGTATTCATATTCATTCTGAATTTTTAGATGGTATGAATAAAGAAGAAGCAATTCATACTATGATTTCTTGGCTTGAAGAACATCATGTTGGTTCTAAACATGTAAATTATCGTATGCGTGAATGGATTTTTGCACGTCAAAGATATTGGGGAGAACCAGTCCCTGTTGTTTATTTAGAAGATGGAAAGATTCACGTTCTTGATGATGATGAATTGCCTTTAGTATTACCAGAGCTTGAAGATTATAAAGGACATGGTGGTATGGCACCATTAGAAAATGCGACTGAATGGAAACAGTATTCTCATAATGGTGTTACAGGTATTCGTGAAACATCTACTATGCCTGGTTCTGCTGGTTCTTCATGGTATTATTTAAGATATATTGATCCTAATAATGACTTGGAATTTGCTAATCAAGAATTGTTAAAGCATTGGATGCCTGTAGATTTATATATAGGTGGACCTGAACATGCTGTTGGACATTTAATGTATTCTAGAATTTGGAATCATTATTTATATGATAAAGGATTATCTCCTGTTAAAGAACCATTTAAAAAATTAGTTCATCAAGGAATGATTTTAGGTGCTAATGGTATTAAAATGGGTAAACGTTATCCTGAGTTTGCTATTGATCCTCTTGATATTGTTCGTGATTATGGAGCAGATACATTACGTTTGTATGAAATGTTTATGGGACCTTTGGAAGCATCTAAACCTTGGAGTCAACAAGGGGTTGAAGGAGCTCAAAAATTCTTAGATAGAATTTATCGTTTATATGAATCAGGAAAAGTTCAAGATAATGAAAATAAGAATTTAGAAAAAATTTATCATCAAACTGTTAAAAAAGTTACTGATGATTTTGAAACATTGAATTTTAATACAGCTATTAGTCAGATGATGATTTTTATTAATTCAGTATATAAAGAAGATATTTTCCCTAGAGAGTATGCGGAAGGGTTTATTAAATTGTTAAATCCTGTTGCTCCTCATATTTCTGAAGAAATTTGGGAAATGTTAGGACATAATGGGACTATGGCTTTTGAATCTTGGCCTGTTTATGATGATTCTAAAATAGTTGAAGATACTAAAGAAATTGCTGTACAAGTAAATGGTAAGGTTCGTGCTACGATTACAATTTCTGTTGATGAGGCTGAAGAAAGTATTAAAGAAAAAGCAATGCAACCTGAAAATGTTAAGAGATTTATTGATGGCAAAGAGATTGTTAAAGTAATTGTTATAAAAGGAAAAATTGTTAATATCGTGGTGAAATAATGGATAGAGAGATTGAAATTAAATTAGAAATTGAGAAAGAAGAGTATTAAAAACTTCTTTCTTTACTTTCTATCGAAGGCAAAAAGCATAATCAAAAAGAACAAATAGATATTTATTTTTCTCCTAAATATCGTCCTTTTTTTGGAGGGGATATTGACGATGAATGTTTAAGAATACGCGTTATGAAAGATAAATATATTTTAAGCTATAAAAAAATATTTTTTGGAAATAGTGATAGTGAAATACATTTAGAAGAACATGAAAGTGAAGTAGTTGACTTAGAGCAAACAATTAAAATATTAGAATGTTTAGATATTAATAAAGTATTAACACTTGATAAGATTAGAAATAGTTTTATGTATCAAGATATTTTTGAAATATCATTAGATAAAGTTAAAGATTTAGGATATTTTATTGAAATAGAAGTTAAAGATGATCATCTATCTATAGATGAAGCTAATAATAAATTAAAAGATCTTGTCTTATTACTTGGTTTAGATATTTCTAAAAGAAATTCGGATGGTTATGCTAATATGTTATATAGTAAGTTAAAGAGAGAGTAGAGAAATACATAAAAAGTACAGCGGTGATTGGGGGAATGTTGATGGAATTAACGGAAGCGCAAAGAATTAGAAGGGAATATTTACGTGAGAAAAGGGAAAGCGGAGAATATCCTATTGCTGGATTACAAATTTTTGATTCAATTCAAAATTTGAAGTTTTCCGATTATGTTTTGGATTATGAAAGAGATGTTATTTCTATTTATAGTTCTTATTTGGATGATTTATCTTCTTTAAAATTAGATGATACAGTTGCTTTTTTGGAGTTTATTAAAAATCAAGAGATTCTCGATAATCAATCTTTAGAAAAAGAAAATGGTTTTTTAATTTCTCTATATTTTCAGACAGTTGCGAAAGAAAAAGATAATGCTATTGATTTTTTGTTAAGTCATATGGATTCTGGTTTCTCTAGAGAAGATTTTATTGCTGCCCATAAACTTTTGTTAAAAGGTACGAAAAATGAATTTTTTTCGGGATTTGATTATCGTCAATATGATGAATCTTGTGTTGGATATAAAGATAGTGCCACTGGTGAAGAAGTTATTTTATACTTTAATCTACCGGTTTCAGATATTGAAGAAGCAATTCAAAGGACTTTAACTTTTTATAATTCTGATCAATATGATGAGCATACTTTCTTAAAAGGACAAATTGCACATGGAATTGTAGGATCATTACAAATGTTTAATGATGGAAATACTCGTTATGCAAGAATTTTGCAACATATAAAAACTTCTGAACTTACGGCTAAAAATTTGGGTGTTGATTTTGGTTTGCCTACTATGTATGGAACACGTGCATATTTTCCTCAAAGAGCAAGGTATCGTCAATTAATGCAAGAACTTGTTATGAATCCAAGTGATGAAACCTGGGATAAATGGTTTAAATTTAATTTGAATGCTAGCGAATTTGCTTTAACTTTTTTAGATACTCATTTGCAACCATATAAAACAATGGTTCGTAATAGGAAAAGTTGACATTTTTTTTAACTTGATAGTTTTATACTTTTTGTGGTGATACTATGAAAGTTAAAATATTTGATGAAGAAGATGAAAAAGATTTAGAGAATGATATTAATGATTTTTTAGATAGTTTAGATGGTGAAGTTATTGATATTAAATATCAAGTTAGTGTAGGAGTTTTTAGTGAGGAACAAGTATTTTGTTTTTCAGCTATGATTATTTATTATTGAAAAAGAGAAATCTTTTTCTTTTTTTTGTTTTGTGATATTATTTAGATAATGGAGGCAGTTTATGGATAAGAAAAAGAAAGGTATACGTAAAAGTGGTTTTGTAAAGGGTGCTTTTATTGCAACTTTTGCGATTGTATTAACAAAAATATTGGGTATTATCTATGTTATTCCTTTTCATGCTGTGATAGGAGAACAGGGTGGTGCTTTATATGGATATGCTTATACTATTTATATTCTTTTTATGTCTTTATCTTCTGCTGGAATTCCTTTAGCTATTAGTAAAATTGTATCTGAGTATCAGACTTTAGGTTATTATAATGCTAAAAAAAGAGCTTTTGTTATTGGTAAAAAGATTGCTTTATTACTTGGTTTTATTTGCTTTTTAGTTTTAATGTTTTTTGCACCTTTTATTGCTAAAAGTGTATTAGGAGATTTAACTGGAGGAAATACTATTCAAGATGTTACTTTTGTTATTAGAGTGATAGCTAGTGCTATTTTAATTGTTCCTCTTCTTAGTATTTATCGAGGTTATTTTGAGGGGCATCGTTTTATGGACGAACCATCTTTTTCACAAGTTTTAGAACAACTAGTAAGAGTTTTTATTATTGTGTTAGGTAGTTTTATGGCAATTAAGGTTTTTGACTTATCTTTAACTACAGCAGTAGGTATTGCGGTCTTTGGAGCTACAGCTGGAGCTATTGCTTCTTATTTATATTTAGTCTATAAAAAGAAAGAAAATAATGCGAAGTTTAATGAAAAAGTTAGGCCTGTAAATGAACCAATTATTACTAATAAACAAATTCTTAGAAAAATAGTTATATATGCAGTTCCTTTTATTTTAATTGATGTTTTTAAATCATTATATAGTTATGTGGATATGGTTACTGTTGTGAAAGGATTAGTTAATCATGCAGAATTTTCTGTTTCTGATGCGGAAATTGTGATGAGTTCTCTTTCTACTTGGGCAGCAAAGTTTAATATGATTTTATTAGCTATATCTACAGGAATAATTGTTAGTTTAATACCTAATCTTACACAAAGTGTTGTTAAAAAAGATAGTGTTGATGTTAATAATAAAGTTAATCAAGCACTAAGTATTTTAATATTTTTTACATTGCCTATGACTTTAGGAATTAGTTTATTAGCACCTGCTATTTGGAATTTATTCTATGGAGCAAGTGAATATGGAGCCAATATTTTATCTTTTTATATTTTTGTTGGTTTTATGATAGGTCTTTTTACAGCAACTATTACGATAGTACAAGTTTTAAAAGATTATAAAACTGTAATTATTAGTTTGTTTGTGGGAGTTATGGTTAA
>CALVJZ010000009.1 GCA_944332465.1 uncultured Bacilli bacterium
CTTTAAAACAACTCTTTCACAATTAAATCTTTAGAGTGTAAATTATTATTTTTACCTAATAATAAGTTCTCATAAAACTTAATTAAATAAGTTTTATCTTCTTTTATATTTAAATAATTATTGAAATAATTACTTCTTACTAATGCATTTCTAAAATATACTGATTTATCTTTAAATAATGAATTATCTACATTGTATCCTAAACTAATTAAATACTTTTCTACGAATACTGCTGTTGTTCTAGTATTACCTTCTCTAAAAGGATGTACTTGCCATATACTAGATGTAAAATCAGTAATATTTTTAATAACTTCTACAATGGACATGTCTTTATAATTCTTTTCTTTTTCTAGACTAATATCATATTCTAATGATTCTGTTAAGGTTTTAGAGTCTCCATAAGCAACCGAATCATTATTTAATATTTTTTCATGTTTAGAAAAATCAATTTTTCTAAATTCTCCTGCAAATTCATAAATATCTTGAAATAAATATTTATGAATATATTTTAAATAGTTTACTGATAATTTGAAATTATCTTGATCTAATAGTTCTACAATTCTCAAAGATACAAAGTCACATTCTAATTCATTATGATTAATGTCTTTCTGTTTTTCTTTTGTGGTGTAATATTCTCTTAAGCTTTGTTCTACCTCTTTTAGCGTTAATTCACCTAAGATGTTTTTTGCTTTTATTTGTTCTAAGTATTTAGAGGGTTTTAAATTATCTACTTGTTGCAATCCTATCGCCATATCCCATTGTAATTGTTTTATATAACCATTAGGTTTTTGTTCTTCTTGATAAGGATTCATACTAGAATCTAAATCTTTTTCACTCATGTACCTCACCTATTTAATTATACCATATACTTCTCTTTATTAAACAATTTTATCCATCCCATATCTAACCAAAATTTAACTTCTTCATATGCTGAAATTTCTTTACTTGGCATATTTAAAATATAAATATCTATGTTTTTATTATGAATTAAATTTAAAATTACTGCGTATGTTAATTCAGCAATAGCACTTGATCCAATATATCCCTTGATTCCATTTTTTTCTTCATTCATTAAAAAGAACTCATCAGTATGTTCTATTGTAGTATAAAATTCTTTATATACCTCAGATAATTCTTTTTGATATTCTTCTTGTTTAACATATATTGGGTAAGCTAAAATCTCATAATTTTTATTTTTAAAATAATCTAACCAATAATTTACTTCATTTTGTAATTTACTACTACCTGAAATAACTATTTTCTTCATAAGTATTACATCACTTTATATAATTTTATCACATTTATATATTAGTTGATCTTTTATTTGATATTTTATTTTCCATATTTTACCATTTTTTAGCAATAAAAAAATCGATTCATAAGAACCGATTTAATTTCATTCTGGGGCGGCGTATGAGGATCGAACTCATGCATACTGGTGCCACAAACCAGCGTGTTAACCACTTCACCAACGCCGCCATTTCAAGGTACATTGATATTTTAGCAAGGTTTTAGAGGTTTTGCAAGTGTTTTTTATTATTTTTGAGGATATTTATACTTTTTATACATACACTATATAATGAGCCTAGGATACGTGCAACGCCCTAGGCCTTTTTTATTGTTACCCAATTTTTGGGAAATCCCATCTTCCTTAATATTTCATCATAATTAATATGTATTATTCTTTTTTTTAAACTTTCCATTCTTCCATTAATTTTGTTACATAAAATATTAAAATCATCTGGTGGTAATAATATTTTTAATACTATTATTAAAGAAAACAAATCGTTTTTTCCACAAATATATCTATTGTTAACTTTTTGTATTTCTAATATCTCATGATATTTAGTATCTGGAATATCTTGATTGTTTTTTGAATTATATAATCTTTCATCATGAGCACATAAATTTCTATAATAAGCTAATGTCTTTATATATTGGTTTAGGTCTTCTTCTTTAATATTCCAGTTTTTTGAAACTTCTATTCTAACAGATTGATTCATCAAACTATAGAACTGACTTAGTCTTCCTAATGTTAAAGTATTTACTAATACCCAGAGAGGTATAAATCCATAATTTAAAATATAATGATTAATATAAGCACGTTTTGTTATTGCTTTAGCAATGTCAGATTGTAAATTAGCTAACAAAGTCTGAATTTGAGCAACTCTTTTCTGATATTTTTCATAATTACACCCACTGTCTTTTAAAGTTTCAAAATTATCTAACTTTAAATAATTATCATTTCCGTATTTTTTAGAAAACTCATATGAAATCAAAGATCTTAAAATGTTTTCTACTTGTAATATTGATTTAAATACTACATTTTTAATTATTCTGTCTAAATCATATTCTTCAAAAGTAACATCTGTAATAAATGTATCATTTTTGTGAAGATTCATAAACAGTTCTTTATAGCCATTTATAATATTATAATAGTTTTCCTCTTTGAGTTTTTCTTTTGCATAAGCTTCATCCAATATTATTAATCCCTTTAATTTTAACAATTCAATTTGTTCTTCGTAAGTTTTAAATTCTTTCATCCTACACCTCTATGTAGGTTTAAATATATAATACATTTGTTTGCTTATCAACTTTTACTTTTCATTTAATGAAAAGTTTTTTCTAAAAATAAAAAAAGGCCTTGGCCCACACGGGTAACCAAAGCTCAATCACATTTTAATTTTAAAAATTTGGGTATTTATCTTATACAGCTTGTTTTTTTTAGAATAAATTAAATCGAAAGGAGATATTATGTTTAGTCAAAATTATATTTATCCATTTTATAATCAATATGTTACGGAAGAGGATTTAGTTAGAAATAGTAACGTTCCTTCTTTATTTACACCTAGTGAAGCTTTAGTATATGGTAATTTATTTTCTAATTTATATGATCCATATAAAAATTATAAACCTCAAGATGTTCCTGCTAGAAATGAAAGAGAGTCTTTGATGAGAGAACTTGGACGCATGGCATTTGCTGCTCATGAGTTAAATTTATATTTAGATTTACATCCTAATGATACTAGTATGATTACTTTATTTAATGATTATAGGGAAAAGACTAATCAATTAATGAGTGAATATGATAAGAAGTTTGGTCCTTTAATGATTAATAGTAATAGTTTAAATCAAAATCCATTTATGTGGGAGAAAGATGTTTTTCCTTGGGAGGTAAAGCCTAATGTTTAAGTATGTAAAAAGATTACAATACCCTATTAATATTAAAAGAAAAGATTTAAAGATGGCAAAGTATTTAATTACGCAGTATGGAGGCTCAAACGGAGAGCTAGCAGCTGCTCTTCGATATTTGAATCAACGTTATACTATGCCAGATAACCGTGGTAAAGCTTTACTTACAGATATAGGTACAGAAGAACTAGCACATGTAGAAATGATTGCGACTATGGTTTATCAATTAACAAAAGATGCTACTCCTGAAGAGATGAAACAAGCAGGACTTGGTGGAAACTATGCCGAACATGCTAAGGCATTATATCCAGTTGATGCAAATAGTGTTCCATTTACGGTTACTTATTTTGCCACAACTGGTGATCCATTAGCTGATATTTCTGAAGATATGGCAGCAGAACAAAAAGCTCGTGCTGTTTATGAGAATTTAATTGATTTAACAGATGATCCTGATGTTATAGGTCCTCTACTTTGGTTACGTCAAAGAGAAATTGTGCATTTTGCTAGATTTAAAGAATTATTTGAAATCTATGAAAAAGAATTAAAAAATAGAAACTAGTTGTTGGTTTCTATTTTGTTTTGGGAACTGTATAAATATTTTTACTATTACATATTTCATTTAATTTATCTTTTGCAGCAACAATAGGTACTTGTCCATCATAATCTATAGCAACTTCTATTCCATAATTACCCTCTTCATTTATTCTTTCCATCTCAGTAAATAAATATGTTAATTCTCTATATTGATAATCATTCATTTTATATGGTAACCAAACAGGAGTATATTCTGTATCACATAGTTGAATAACAACATTTCCTTTTTCTATAGCACCAAATTGCCATATAGGTGATTGCCATTCTGTTTCTTCTTCATCATATAAATAATTATATATTTGTAGAGTTCCTCTTCCATGATCTAACCATGTAAATGTTCTTATTGTATCATCTGGTGTAATTACTATTACAGCTCTATCTCTTTTATCTTTGAAAAAATCATCTAATGAAAAATTACTACTTTCATATTCTATTTCTTGTTTTAATAAATCTTTGTAACTTGGATCTATATGTTCAATAGGATAAGTAATACCTTGTTCTCCTTCAACATAAATAATACCTTTAGGAATATGTTCAGATATTAAGGTCATATTTGTTTGCCAGACTGTATCTGGTGTATTATTCGTTGGAGTTGTTTTTAACCAGTCATCTTCTGTAAAAGAAGCTTCTTTTATTTTATCTTTTGATAATCCTTGTATAATTTTATCTTGTTTTTCTTTTGATAGTTTTCCTACATAAGTATAAACACATTTTTCCATATTAATTCCTTACTTTCACTTTAGGACTATAAATATTATTATCTTCACAATATTTTCTAAAAGTATAATCAAAATATTCTACGGGTATTTCTTCTTTAGCATCATAGTAATCAGCGACTGCATAATATGTTCTACTATCTTGTGGAGCTAATGTTGTTACACCACATCTAATACCATAACCATGTTTTCTTTCTTCTTCCTGAAGTTCTTCTATCTTATCTAACAAAGTATGATACTGATAACTATTTAATTCAGCTGGTAACCAAAATATAAAGTCTCTATAGTCATATATTTGTATTGCTGCATCACCATTATCTATTACAGCTTCTTGCCAAGTAGGTGTTGTTCTTTTTTTAATTATACTGGGATTTTCATAAAAATAAGTATATAAAGAAGCAGTTGTAAATTCATGAAGATTAATACAATAAGCAAAAGCACTATCATCTTTTGTTACTAATATTACACCTTCACCAAAATTACCTCTAAGAAAGTCATTAAAAGAAAAATTATCATTTTCATGTTTTACTTCTTGAACTATGTCAGCATGATGTGATAAAAATTCTACTGGTTTTATTAAACCTTTTACTCCTTCAAATTCTATTCTAGAAGATATTCCATTAAATATTAAAGGCATTCTTACTTGATCAACCAAAACTGATAAACCATCTTTATCTCTTGGTATTGCTACTATACTATTTCCTCTAAAAGTAAATTCTCTTACTTGATCTTGATCTAGTAACCACTCATTAAGACTTTCTTTTGTTCTTTCATCTAAACTATTTACGGTAACTACTATTTTTTGTTCTTCCATCTTGCACCTACTTATTATATTTTAATATAATTATTTTTTTCTTTATTTTATCTAATAATTCTTCATCATTATTATGTAGATACACCTGTAATAAGTCAAGTATTTCATAAACAGCTAATCTTTCTTCTAGATATGGTATTTCTTTTAATCTTTCATCATTTTCTAATATAATATCCATAACTTCATCATAATCTGCTTCTATTGTTAGTAAATCACTTGTTTCACTAGCCCATTTCCATGGTCTAGTTTTATATTGATTTAAATAACGATATTCATAGTCAATAGGACCTAACATAGTACGTTCAAAATCAATTAATTTTATTTTTTTATCATGATAAATAATATTATCAAAATGAACATCACCATGTAATGTATATAAATCTACTTTATTAAAATAAACATCACAATAATCTAATAAATTATGAAATAATTCATCTTCTAATTCACATTTTTTTAATACTTTTATTAATCTTTCTTTAATAAAGTTTTTAAAACTATTTCCATCTTTCTTTGTATGAATAGTTTTTAATAATTTTATTATTTCTAAAACTATATCTTTTCTTTCTTCTTTATCTAATTTATACCATACTTCATATAAAGTTTTACCAGTTATTTTTTCTAATATTTGATAATAATAAGGAATTATTTTTTTACTTATATCACTTTTATATAGTTTTGGAATATATTTATTATTATTTTCTTTATAGAAATTTATTTCATTTAAAAACTTAGTTTCATTATTTTTATTTATACATATTTTTATAATATAGTCTTCTAACTCATAGGTAATATTATTAAATCCTTTATTTAGTTTTTTATATTTAGTATTTAATAAATTATTTTCTTTAATTACTTTTTCTATATTAATTTCTATATCTTTTTTAATAACACTTTTTATAATATCCATCATAGTACCTATTTGATTTATATAGTCATTTATATAAATTATAATATCTTTTACATAGCGTTCTTTTTCAGTATTTTTTGTTTTTAAAGTATCTTCTATTCCTTCTTTTAATTCTACAAATTTATCTACTAAGTAACCACATATTACATAGTACCAATTTACTTCTGTTATATCTATTTTTTCATTATATAATTCAAATATTTTTTTGAAAGGATATTTATGAAAGTTATGATTATAGAAATTAGAACAGTATAAAGCAACATCTAATAGTTCTATATAGGGATTTCTAGGATATCCTTTATAGGAGTTTGTAAAATATATATTTATTTCATTTAATCTATCGTTTATTCTTTTTAAGATAGAGTTATACTTTTTATAGTTTTTTAAATATTCTTCTTTATATATAGTTTTATTTAATGGTACTTCTAAAGCATATCCTTCCCAATCATAGATTCTTTTATATATTTTATTTTCTTGTTGGGGTTGTTTTTCTTTATGTAGTTTTTCTAAGTCTTTTACTATTTGAGTTAGTGTTTTATTATAACAAAATTCTTTTGTAGTCATGTAGTCACTTCCTTTTTATCTTTAGAAAAAGACTCTACTTAGAGTCTTTATTCTACGGTTACACTTTTGGCAAGATTTTTTGGTTTATCTATATCGCAACCTCTAAGTTTTGCGGTTTCATAAGCTATTAGTTGTAGAGTTGGTACAATTAATATTGGTTGGAAATAAGGACTTATCTTTGGTACTACTATTTGTAGGTCATCTGTTTGATATTTTTCATTAGTAATTAAGATAGTACTTGCTCCACGTGATTTTACTTCTTCGATATTAGAAATAGTTTTATCTTTAATAGTTTCATCTGTTACGATAGCAAATACTGGCATACCATCTTCTATTAGAGAGATTGTTCCATGTTTTAGTTCTCCTGCTTGATATGCTTCGCTATGAATATATGATACTTCTTTTAGTTTAAGACTTCCTTCCATGGACGTTGCATAATCTATTTTTCTACCAATAAAGAAGATATCTTCTTTTTGATAGATAGCTTGTGCTACTTTTTTATATTCTTCTCTTCTATCTAATACTTCTTTAATTAGTCTTGGTAGTTTTTCAGCTTCTTCTAATACTTTATGTTCTTCTTTAACAAGATTTTTGGTTAGAGCTGTCTTATAAGCAAGTAATGCCATAATTCCTACTTGTAAGATATAAGCTTTAGTAGTGGCAACAGCAATTTCTGGTCCTGCTTCAATAAAGATTTGAGTATCACTTTCTCTAGCAATTGTTGATGTTTTAACATTTACAATAGCAAGAGTTTCGACATTATTTTCTTTAGCTTTTCTCATAGCAGCAATAGTATCAGCTGTTTCTCCAGATTGAGAAATTAATATTACTAAAGTCTTTCTATCATAAATAATATTTTTATAACGATATTCACTAGCAACATCTATTTCTACTTTGGTATTAGCATATTCTTCTAATAATGTTTTTCCAATCATACCAGCATACATAGCAGAGCCACAAGCAACAATATGTATTTCTTCATAACTTGTTAAATCTGGTAGTTTTTCTAAATGTTCTAAGTATGGTTTAAAAGTTTTTTGTAAAACAACAGGTTCTTCCATTATTTCTTTTAACATGTAATGATCATAGCCACATTTATCTTTGGCATCTTGTTCCATATTGGTTGTTTCTACTTTCTTTTCTAAAACATTATTATTTTTAGTAACAGTTACATTATCTTTAGTTATATGAGCTATTTCATTTTCATCTAGTAAAATATATTTATTAGTATAATCAATAATCGCAGCAATATCACTAGCAATAAAATATTCATGGTCTTTTAAGCCAACTATTAATGGTGAATCTTTTCTAACAGCATATAAGTCATTACTATCACTAAATAAAATACCTAAAGCATAAGAACCTTTTAGTTCTGTTAAAGCTTTATTAATAGCTGTTAATGGGTTGTTTTCATAATATTTATTAATTAGAGCTGCTACTACTTCTGTATCTGTTTCACTATGAAAAGTTACGCCTTCTTTTATTAATTTATTTCTTAATTCATCAGCGTTTTCTATTATACCGTTATGCACTAATGTTACTTTTCCTACTGTATGAGGATGAGCATTTTCTTCTGTAGGCTTTCCATGAGTTGCCCATCTTGTATGAGCAATTCCTAAATGACTTGTAATTAAGTTTTCTTCTTTTATTTTCTCTTCTAAATTAGCTATTTTTCCAACGCTTTTAATTACTTGGATTTGACTTTCATTTTTCAAAGCAATTCCTGCTGAGTCATATCCTCTATATTCTAGGTTTTTTAAACCGTTTATTAATACTTCAATTGGATTTTTTTCTCCTATATATCCAACAATTCCACACATAATAAATTCCTCCATGCTAAAAATATCTGTGATGATATATATGTTGTTGTAATGTTGATTTTACTTTTTGACATATATCTAACGAAGCACTTTCTCCGCAGTAGCATCCGCCGAATCTTTCGATCACTACTGTCCTCGTCAACTCTAGGAGTCCAGGCGCTTAAATGAAATTACTCCTTCCTACTATTCATTCTATTTTTATTATAGCAAAATTATGTTAAACCCGCAAATTTAGACAGAAAAAAAGCACCGATTTTACAGTGCTTCTTATTAGTTATGTAATCTTCTATAAGCTATCGACTTTATTCTCCTAATGTGTCTAATGATGAATAGATATTTTTACTTTCTTGGACATTTCTTATTTCTTCTTTAAAGATTCTATCAAATTCAGGTAATGCTTTATCTATTACATCTTGATATATATTTTTACTAGTTTCAATTGCTTTTCTAAAATCTATGACATTTACTTCATTACGATTATCAAATAAAGCATTAGAAAAAGCTTGTTGAACCATAGTTAAAGAAACATCTGGATAACGAGAACCTATTTCATAAATTCTTTTATATTCACTTGTAATATCAGTAATAAACTCCATCATTTTTCTTTGAATAAAAGGTGTATATAACATTTTAGCACCAGTTCTTTTTTCTATCTTTGGTAGAGTTCCTAATAGTATTTGAATATTTTCTTCTCTTGTAGGTTCTGCAACATCTACTTTTTGGAAACGTCTAACAAAAGCTTTATCGCGTAGGATATATCTTTCATATTCTTCAGTAGTTGTTGCTCCTATAACTTTAATATCACCACGGTCTAGAGCTGGCTTAAACATATTAGCAAAGTCTAATGCTTCTCCTTTAGTTCCCATTAAAGTATGAATTTCATCTATAAAAAGTATTAGTTTTGATCTTTGTTTTAACTCTTCTATTAAGTTTTGTATTTTAGATTCACCAGTTACAGGGTCAACACCAAGTAAAGCTGAAGTATTTACTTTAATTACTTGGTATCCTTTTAATACTTCTGGTACTAAATTCTTTTGAATACGATATGCTAATCCTTCAACAATAGCAGTTTTACCAACACCAGGTTTACCAATTAAAACTGCTGATTTATCTGGAGTTAATAAAATAAGTATTAGTTGTTTAATTTGTTCATCTCGACCAATAGCAGGATTTGTTATATAGTCTTTTTTTTGAAAATTTTCACCATAAGTATCAAGAATACTAATACGTTTATTTTTAATATTAAAAGGTTCATTTTGCATCATGTTTTCGTTCATTTTGAAGCCTCCTTTATTTCCATAGTTATTATATCATAGTTTTATTACTTCTTCTACTTTATTATTTTCTTTAATATAATTAATATCTTCTATCGCTTTAGGCATATTAAAACTACCATTACCAACAGGATAAAAAACAGAATACATATTATGGTTATGACATAAAAATTTCTTTTTTCTTACTTCTGATACTTTTATTTTTTCTCCTAAGACAATAGATGATACTTGGTTACCAAATAAAATAACTGTTTTGGGATTAATTATTTTTAATTCTTCAAAAAATAGTTTTAAATATTTTTTATAGACTTCATCTTTTAATGGTCTTGCATCAACTTGAGCACATTTAGCTAAATTAGTAATAAATATATTATTATTTTCTAGTTCTTTATATACTTTTTCACTAAAGTCTATATCCCAGTCTTTAGCTTTTTTATTTAATATTTCTTTTAAAGTTTTTTCAGATATGAAGTCTAGTTGTGAGAGAAATTTCCAAACATTTTTAGTTCCAAGCCAGGGATATCTAGGTCCTGTCCATTCTTTTTGTGTTGCAATATTTCCAGCGGTAGGATTCATAAATACTAAGGCATAGTCAGGATTTTTTAGTTTTCCACCAAAGTAGATAGAATGAAGATTTTTAGCACCATATTTATTTTGTAATTTATCATATTTTTCTTTTATTTCTTCTAAAGTCATATTATCCCTACTTTTTTCCACAAATTTGTGTATAAGTTTTTTTCATATATTTTTTATTTAAGATATATTTTTCACCATGTATAGATAAATCTGTTAAAACATGTTCATAAAACTCTCCTGTTTTTTTATGAACTGGTACTTTACCTAAATTTTTATAATAAAAGTTTAATGGTTCACTATTATCATAGTCTTTTTTCTTGTATGTTTTTCCAGCAGCAATTTTATCACAAATACTTTCAACAATATATTTATAAGGCATCATAATAGGTCCTGTATAATCTATCCAATATTCAGGGTGATGAGGATTTCTTCCTTTATGATGAAGCCATGCTTCACTCTTTCCTGTTTCTTTACGACAATTTGAGATTGGAGAATGATTGCCTGCGTAATATTTAGCACCTTCGATAAATTCAACTAAAGAATATTTAGATAAGTCGTGTGTTAAACCTTGGCGATATAGTCCACATTTAAAACAGTACTTCATAACTTTAAATCTATGTGCTGTAATAGTTAAAAAATGTTTTATAATATGCATGTTATCCCTACTTTCATTAAAAAATTATAACATAAAAAAACATGATTTTCATCATGCTTTTTCTTTATATTGTTTGTAAACATCAAATCTTTGTGCTAATAAATATTCTTCTTTAAGAGCTTTTTTAATTTCTTGACCAATTTCTTCAGTATATCCATTAAATACTTGATCACCTATAAAGATACATGGTAGTCCAGCATCTGGTTTATCTAATTCTGCTAATAAGTTGCGCATTAATTTATTATTATTTTGATCATACCAAACTTCAAAAGTATATAAATCATAATAATTATTATATTTTTTTGGTAAAGTATTTAAAAACTCTATTAGTTGTTCACAATGAGGACAACCATCTCCATAGAATAAATATACATTTAATTTATCTTGTTTAAAAGCAACTTGTTTAGGGTCTTGTTCTACTAAGACTCTCTCAACTTCTTTAGGTTTTGCTGCTAAAACCATTAAAAGTATAGCAATTACTATAAAGATAACACATAGTAATACGCCTACAATTATTAATTCTTTCTTTTCTTGTTTGTTTTCTACTTGTACTACTTCTTCTTTAGGAAGTTCTTCTTTTACTACTTCTTTAACAACTGTTTTTTTTGGTGTTTTCTTCGTAGTTGTTGTTTTTTTAGTTGTTGTCTTTTTAGGTGTTGTCTTTTTAGGTGTTGTTGTTTTTTTAGTTGTCGTTTTCTTTTCTTTAGTTTCTTCTTTCATATTTTATCCTACCCTTCTATATATTTTCCTGTCTTATATATTGTATCATTAATTTGTAAATAAAGCGAATATTTTCCTTCTAATCCATCTTTATTTATATATTTAGTAACAACAATACCATTTTTATTTTCTTCTTCAGTAAAGATATCAACACACATAGCAGTATATGGCTTTTTACTAATTGGTACTTCATATTCTTTTACTTCACCATTTTTATATAGTAATACTTTTACTTCTGTTCCTCTTTTAAATCTTCCTTTTACTTCAAGACGGTCTTCTTCATTAGTTATAGTAATATCATGAGTTTTATATTCTTTATCTATTTCCTTAGTATTAGTCATAAAACCAAATCTAGTTTTACTTACTTCTGTTTTTCCTAAAGTTCCTTTTGTGGTTGCACTACCTAATTTAAAGTTATCTTTTCCATATAAAGACATTTTTTCAACTCTATAATTATTTGATGGAAGTTTTATTTCAAATATTACTTTATCATCTTTTATTTCAACAGTATCACTAACTAGTTTATCAGCTCCACTAATTCCAGCTGGTTGATTAGAGTTTTTACCATCAACATAGACAATTCCACCTGAGTGAATGATATAGTGATCTTTTGCTAGATAATCAACATCTGAAATATATGGTGAATAGAATTCACTACCTCTTTCTTTACCATATTCAAAGACTTGTTTAATAGTCATTTTTTCGGTATCTATTTTATACATAACACCACGTGAATAACTATCTTCAGCGTCTACATATTCATCTTTATTTTTAGATTTATTATTACCATTATCAAAGATAAAGACATATCCTTCAGGAGTAATCATTGCGGCATGTTGACTCCATTGCCATTCAAAGTCATCACCTTCTGGAGTAAAGAAATATTTTTGATATTCTTTGCTCCAATTAGTAGAGTCTCCAATAATCCAGTTTAGTTTTTCAGTATCATAGTCAATATTAATTACAGCATCTTGATGTCTACCTGATAAAGTAATAGAATTAGTTTTTTCATCATACCATACTGAGTTATTATGGAACCAGTCATAATCTACCCAGTTTTCACTTTTACCATCTTCCATATTTAAGATATCTTTTAAATCAATTGTTTTAACAATTTTCCCTGTTTCTCTATCAAGTTCAACAATATAGTCTTCTACTGTTCCAGAATCATTATTAAAGTCATCACTTGCGACTAAGATGTTACCATTTGGCATTTCATAATAATCATGATGATATCCACCAGGTAAACTATATTCAACATATATTTTTCCTAACATATCCATTTCATATAATCCTGTTAAATAATATGGACTGTTAACTAAACGTTCTGTACTTACTAATAAATGTCCATTTTCTAATCTATCGATTTTCCAAGTTGCTTTATTTGTAAGATACCAACGAACATCACCATTTACATCATAAGCACAAGTATATCCACTACTTGATGGTGTAAAGAAATATAAATCATTAGTCAATTCATCTTCATCTTTTTCTATTTCAGTTGGCATAATAAAGTCTTCTGGAAGTTTCTCAGTTTTAATCTTTAGTGTTTTCTTAACATCACCATATTCAATATTAATTTTATTAACTTTACCAGGATATAAACCTAGTATTGGTAAATAATGTACTTTGTTTTTTTCAAAAGTTTTAGTATAAGTTGTTAATTCATCTTCTCCTGGAATAGTTACCTTTGGCGCTACTTCTTCTTCAGTTTCAAATATTACTAAAGCAGTTAAAGGTGAATTATGATAGGGATCTACAATAATATTAGGATTATCTAAAGTATATCCCTTGCTAGTAAACTCTTTTTCTAGTTCTTCTTGTTCAGTTCTCATACTAGGTGTTAAAGCTAATTCTTTTTTAGCTGTTGATAGGTTGTTAAAGTATAAAAGTCCTCCTACTATCGCTATTATAATAACAGTAAGTATTCCTATTATTATTTTTCTTATAAATAGTTTGTTTCTTTCTTTTTTCTTTGTTTCTTTTTTTGTCATAAAATCTCTCCTTACTTTTTCATTGTACAACAAATTTAAGAAAAAAAAATAAACGGACCGTTTAATTTAGTAAACGTTCCGTTTAGTTACATGAACCAGTTAATTGTAATGGTATTTTATAGGTTGTAATACTTTCTGATTTATCTTTTAAATTTATACTTATATAAAGATTAGTTTCATTAATATTAGTAGGACAAGTAAAACTTTCTACTTTAAATTCGGTATTATCTAATATTTCTTTTAAAGTCTTAGGAGATAGTTCTTTATCTATATTGCCACATTGTGATACTTTTTCTTCAACATTATCATGACTTTCATATAGGATACATTCTACACCAATATATTTTTTATCTTCTTTTTCTACTTTATATTCAATATCAGAAATGTATATAGAGTTTTTATCTTTTGAGTAAGCAGCAACACCACTAACAGAAAAATCTTTATTATTTGAAGTTATATCTGAAAAATTAAAGTCTTTTTGATGAAATAATAAGAATAATAACATAGATAAAATAATAATTAATAAAATAATGATAATGATATAGAACTTTTTATGAGATTTTTTTTGGTTATTACCATTTAATAATGTATCAAGATTTATATTAAATTCTTTACTTAGTTTTTGTAATATTTCAATATCGGGTATACCTCTACCATTTTCCCATTTGGATACTGCTTGTGCAGTAACATTTAGTTTATCTGCTAAATCTTTTTGAGTCATATTATTTTTTTTACGTATTTCTAAGATGGTTTTTCCAATTTGTTCTTGATTCATACTGCACATTCTCCTTTTTTATATTATACCTTTTTTAAAATAGAAAAAAAAGACTATTTTGTCTTTCTTCTTTTTACACTAATTGGATCCACATGAATTATAGTTCCATATATTTCGGGATATGTTTTAGTTATTTCTTTTTCTAAGTGATTTGCTATTTTATGACTTTCAAAGGTAGTTAAGTTACCATCTACTTCGATAGTAAAAAATATTTGATATTTATAACCTAGTGGTGTTGAATGAAAGTCTTTTATACCAAGAATATTATTATGACTTTTTACTAAAGCTTCTACTTTTTCTTTTGTTTCATTATCAATTGATTTATCCATTAAGACATCATAACTTTCTTTAAATATTTCTATACCCGATAGAATTATCCAAATAGAAATACCAAATCCTACAAGAGAGTCAAAGTAAGTAATACCTATTGAGCCTAAGATAATAGAAAGTAAGTTAATTGATGTGATAATGGTATCATTACGATGATCTTTACAATTTGCTTTTACTAATAAATTGTTATATTCTTTAGCTATTTTTCTAGTGTAAAGATAAAGAGAAAATTTTATTATAATAGTAATAATACAAATAATAATTAAACCTATAGAAAAAGTATATACTTCTTTATTTATTAATGATTTTATAGAGTTTGTTGCAACTGTTAAACCTAGAATAATCATTGTAATACTAATTAAAAGAGAATAAATATATTCAGCTTTACCATGTCCTAAGTTATGATCAGCATCACTGGGACGAGAAGCTATTTTGTTACCAATAAAAGTCATTAATGAGGAGAATATATCACTAGCACTATTAGCAGCATCAGCTATCATAGCTTGACTATTGGTAAATAAACCTATTGTACCTTTTAAAATAAGTAAAATAATATTTCCTATTATACCTAAAATACTAGCTTGTTCAGCTTTTCTAAATCTATCCATTTTTATCACCGTCTAGTAGAAATTATACTATAAACTTCTTACTTTAGCACTTCCTTTTTGTTTAAAATTTAATCTTTCATATAAAGAAGAGTTACGATAGTCTTTATTATTTGTTACTTCTTCTTTTATAGTTAAAAATGAAGGAAGAGCAATTTTTTCTTCTTTAGTAGTTGGTTCTATTTCTAATAGTATTAATCCTTGTTCAAAGATATCTAGTCTAAAGTAATTATTTTGATATTCGAAACAATATCTTGTCTTTCTTATTGGTTTTTCTTCTTCACTTAGATTTTGATAATATTCTTCTTCTGTTATTTTTCTACTTGTTCTTACTCTTTCATTATCAATATCAGTATCTATTTTAGTAAGGAGTGTATAAGTTGTTTCATTATCTTTAGTTGTTTTTCTAAAAGTATATTCAATATTACCACTATTTATAACGTATTGTTCAATATCTAATTTTACAAGTTTATTATCTTCTAAATCATCTAAAGCTATATCGTCAATTATAAATTTTCTTTGAATCTGAATCGGATATGGTTTTGATAAAGTATGATAAACTTCTTTTACTACAGCTTTAATTTT
The DNA here is from genome assembly GCA_944332465.1 of uncultured Bacilli bacterium. Lineage (GTDB taxonomy): Bacteria > Bacillota_I > Bacilli_A > RF39 > UBA660 > Faecimonas. The sequence goes on from CALVJZ010000009.1 coordinate 16,122, forward strand.
ATCTTCAAAGGTAGATTCATTGCCAATTATTTTTAGTTTTTCATGACCAAGCCAAGAAGCTAGTGTGTCTTTATCTTTTTGTCTTGCTTCATCGACAGTTTCTGTTCGGGCACTATTATTATCTAAAGTGTAAAACTCTTCTTTGCCTAAGGCTGCTGTTCTAAGATGAATGATACTATCATATCTATTCATAATATTTAAGTCCGTAGTATCAAACTCTTTTAATAACTGTTGCCACTCTTCTTTAGTAACATATGCTTTATCATCTAATATTCCTCTATCACATAAAATGATACTAGGACACTTTGTCTTTTTAGCTGTTTCTAAAGCAAGTGATTCTAAGGTTAATTGAAGTTTTATTACTTGTCTTTGGAAATCTACTGTTTTTAGTTTATGTGGTCCAAAGGGACGAATACCACTATTTATTAAAATAGTAGCAGCTTCTGGTACCATTAATACTTGGTATCCTTTTTCCGTAAATTCTTTTTCAAGTTCTGTCAAAGCTGTTGTTTTTCCGGCACATGGTCCACCGGTTAAGACAATTTTTTTAGTTTTCATAATTTTCTCCTTTAACAACTTTTTCATAAAAACATTTACCACATAAAGGAACATATTCTGTTTCTTTATTTACACCATCAATTTCTATTTCATCACCAAATAAAGTGTATTTACCATTTACTTTTTTAGCATTAAATTTAGCAAGTCTTCCACATTTACAAATTGAATTACTATCTAGTTCACCTATTTTATCTGCTAAAGCTAAAAGTCTAGTTGTTGCTGGAAAAAGTTTTCCTTGAAAGTTTGATTTTAAACCAAAACAAGTAACAGGTATATTTTTACTTTTATTAATTATCCATAACTGTTCTACTTGTTTAGGTGTTAAAAACTGAGCTTCATCAACAATGATTTGTTGATAGTTTGTTAAGAGTTTTTCTTTCTTTTTAGTAAGTAATGATTCTGTTTTAGATAAAAATATAGTTACTTCTTTTCTTTCTCCTAATCTATTAATAATACAGTTTCCACCTTTAGTATCTATTTTAGGTTTAATAAGACATACTCTTTGACCATTTTCTTCAAAATCATGAATTCTTTGAAATATTCTTGTTGTTTTACCACCTTTCATAGCACTAAAATAAAATATGAATTGCTGTTGCATAAAAACACTATCCTTCTATAAATTTATATATTTTTGCTTTCTTTTTACCTTCGAAATTTTCTTCTTGTTCTGTACTAATAATATTTTTTGAAGAAATAATTTTTTTTCTAAAGTTACGACGATCTAGTTTTTTACCTAATATTTCTTCATATATTTTTTGTAGTTCTGGTAAAGTAAATCCTTGAGGAAAAAATACTTTTAATATGTTTGTTTCTAAAACTAATTCTTTTAAATTAGTAATAGCGTCTTTGATAATTTCATTATGGTCATATGCAAGAAGTGGTATTTCATTAATAGGACACCATATAGCATCTGATGTTTTTAAAGTATTAGTTGTAATCTTTACTTTTGTAATATCAACCATACCAATATATGTAATAGCAACCATACGCATAACAGGAGATCTATCTTTTTTACCAAAGACATTAGATAGTTTTAATTCTATATTTTTTAGACCAGTTTTTTCATATATTTCACGCCTTAAGCCATCTTCTAAGTCTTCATCATTATAAAGTGCTCCACCTGTTAAGGCCCAGGAACCTTGAAAGGGTTTATTTTTTCTTTTAATTAGTAAGACTTTAAGTATTCCTTTATCAATGGTAAAGATACTAGCTATTACATGAATTCCTTGATGTTTATACTTAGTATTATTTACTTCCATATATACTATCCTTTCTACAATTTAATTATATGCGTATTTATATACGCTTGTCAATATAAAAAAAAGAAGAATTAGTTTTCTTCTTTATACCATATATTTTGATATTCTTGATGTTTTTTTATCCAGTGATCAACATAACTACAACTACAAATAGCTTTTTTGTTTTCTTTTTTTAGTTTTTTAAATAAATATTCAGTTAATATTGAAGCTATATGTTGTCCTTGATAATCAGGATCAACATAAGTATGATAAATATCAACAAGATTATCTTTTACTTCTTGATATTCTATTTCGCCTATTTCAACTTCTCTTAGTTTCGCAACTATTTTATTTTCTTCTTCTACTAACTTCAGTTTTTCTTCCAACAATATCACCTCTTAATAATACATCTAAAGATGTTTGATTTTCTTCTTGTCCAAAAGAATTTAAGTAGTCTTGCCATCTAGCATCATCTACTTGTGTTAAACCTCTATCTAGTAAATCTGTAACCATTTCTTTGTCTTCTATTTTCTCACTAGGCCACTCTTCTAATTTTACTAATTGTTTATTATCATCTTTTGTAAATTGTGAAAAACTTGGATCAATTAATAATCTTTTTATACCTTCTACAGTTCTATATTCTGCTATTAAAACGACGTGGTCTATGCCTATTAATTCATTTAAGTCAAGGCAATAGTTTTTTATTTGATAATTATTTAAAGACGTTTGAATAGTATTTGCTAAAAAACGGCAAAATCCATCCATCATTGAAGTAACTTCTGTTACTTCTTCTTTAGCATCCCTTATTACTCTTTCGATTAATTTTTCTATTTCTTTTTCTTCTACTACTCTAATATTTAAAATAGAGTCAATAAATTCATTTATATTACTCATTTTACTATTCAGTTTTCTCCTCTACTTTTTATATGATTAATATATAATTAACTTATCTTTTCTGTCAAGAAAAAAAGAATACAAATGTATTCTTACGCTTTGACCAAAACAGGTGCTTTTTTTGATTCTTTTACTTCTTTTGGTCTTAACATTTTTCTAGTAACAAAAACCGAATTTCCTAGTGTTTTTTCTTTTATATAGTATAAAGCAGCTTTAAAAGCTTGATCTTCTGGTTCTTCTGATCCTGATATTATACCCATTTTTCTAGCTATATCTTTTTTGGCATTACTTTTATTTTCATGCGCTATATTTATAAATGTATAAAATGTTTTTATGCCCATATCACGGTCATTTCTAGCTAAATCAACATAAAACTGTGAAAAAGCTTGTTTCATTTGACGTCTTATTTCACAAATATCATCGTTATTTTTAGCTTTTAACATTTTCTTAACTGCTTCTACAGCCATATCTTTTAATAGGTATGTTCCAGTTGTATTAACATCATATCCTAATTTCTCAATAAGATATAACATATCTAATTCTAAAGCTAGTTCTGGACTTATTTCATCAGTAGTTTTACCAGTTTTTAAATCTTGATATGTTGTATATACTTCTTCATCATATAAATACGGTAATTTGCTCAAACTAGAAATTTCTTCATCATTTCTCCATCTTTTAATCATAATATTATCTCCTCATTTCTAGTCTATGTTTTTTCTCCACAAAAAAACACAGAGTACTTCTTCACAATGCGACTCCGTGTTACTTTTTTATAACGCGTGTAGGCTTTTTTGCCCGAGGTAGCTATTTATATACCTCCTCGCTTGTTTGCGTTGATAATTATAGCATAAAGTTTCTTTTCTGTCAAATTTTCTTGCTTTTGGAAAAGAAGTAGATATAATACTTGTAGGAGGTTTTATTTATGATAGAAAACAGTGATACTGTTTTAAGGGTATATGAGTATTCTCAACTATTACAATCACGTGGTTGTGTTAAGTTTTATCAAGGTAGTACTGATGAAGGATATCAAACTTTATTACTTGATGGTAATTCTGGAACTATTTTCTCTGTTGAAGTTAATCCTAATACAAAACAAGTAGAAATTAGAACAAACCGTAATCAGAGAAAAAGTTTTCAAACTGAAGAGATTATAGATAGATGTAGTCTTGTTGCTCCTTTATTTTCTGATTATACAGTAAAAGATTATTGGGATTTACCATTAATTTCTTTAGAAGAAGAAAATAATTTACCTTTTTGTGCAACCCCTCATGAAAGAGTTGAACTTTTAATGGGGGCTGGAGAAGATGCAATAGAAGTCTATAGAACAACAGGAAAAGTACCTAATGTTGATGATGAAGAGATTAGAAATGTCGAAGAAATGTATAAAATAGATATGCAAAGATTTAAACAGTTAGTATCTGATATGTTAAGTGAAAAAACAAAAGACTTACCTGAAAATATTAAAAGTAAATATTACCCTGATGTTGTTGATTCAGAAACGGTATATTCTATGTTTAAAAGAAGAGGAAATTAATTTTCCTCTTTTAATTTGTTTTCAACTTCTTCTAATACAGTAGCAATGTTATCATGAAAAATTAAACTACAGCTATTATCCATCGTTGTTTTATCTTTGTTAATTATGATTAAGTGTTTACCATTAAAATATGATATAAAACTGGCGGCAGGATAAACATTTAAAGATGTTCCACCTATAATTAGAACTTCAGCATTTCTTATTAAATCTATAGCTTTTTTGACATCTTGTTCTTTAAGGGGTTCTTCATATAAAACTACATCAGGTTTAATTAGGCCACCACAATCACATCTAGGTATACCCTTAGATAAAAATACTTTTTTAGCATCATAATATTTATGACATTTAAGACAATAATTTCTATGAACTGAACCATGGATTTCTACAACATTTTTACTACCAGCTTCTTGATGAAATCCATCTATATTTTGGGTAATAATACCTTTTAAAAGTTTTTTATTTTCAAGATTAGCAAGAACATAATGAGCTTTATTAGGATGATATGTAAGACTATTTAATTTATCTTTATAAAATTTATAGAACTCTGCAGGATGTTCAATAAAAAAGTGATGTGATAATATTTCTTCAGGTGGATAATCATATTTTTCATTATATAGTCCATCTTTACTACGAAAGTCTTTGAGACCACTTTCTGTTGAGACTCCTGCTCCACCAAAGAAAACTGTATTTTGGGATTCTTTTAATATTTTTACAAATTTTTCTATTTTATTTTCTAGCACTAATATTTTCTTCCTTTGACACAAAATCTTTATAGTCATCTACCACTTTAAATCCTGCTTTACATTGAACATCAATATCATCTAAACCATCTAGTGTTCCATAATTAGTTTTAATTGTTTTAAACATATGAGTTCTTACTTCTTCTTTTCTTTCTGGTGACGAATCCCAGTAATCAATCTCATCTACACGTTGTAGACAAATAGCTATTTGAAGTTTTCTTATTTGTTCTTCATAATAATCATATAAACCTACTCTTTTTAATTCATTTCCAATTTCATCTGCAACAGTAAATATTTCATCGATGTGCCCATTATCTTGAAAGTTTTGCGAAGAAACCCCCTCTGTAATATCTCGTCTATAAAAATAATTACGTGATGAGACTTCAACGACACTATCGGCTTCTAGATATCTGGTAAAACTAAAGGCAGCATCTTCAAACATACAATCTAACATTTTATAACCTTTTACGGTATCACTTCTAAATAATTTATTACATAATGAAGGGCTTTCATTAAAAACATAATCTTTATCCTCTTTAGGATGTATAAGTTTAGCTATTCCTTTGGCCATATTAGCAAAGTTTTTATCATGATATCCATAACCCTCTACAAAAACAACTCCTGTAGTAACAAGTTCTGGTTTTCCATACTTTGTGGCGGCCTCATATAGCTCTTCATACATTCTAGGATTAATAAAGTCATCACTATCTAAAAAAGCAATATATTCTCCTTCTGCAACCTCTATTCCCCTATTTCTAGTTTCACCTTGTCCTAGATTTCTTTCATTTTGATAAATTCTAATATTAGAATATTTTCTACCATATTCTTTGATAATTTCTAAAGAATTATCTGTTGATTTATCATCAATTACAATTATTTCTATATCTTTTTCAGTTTGATTAATAAGTGAATCAAGACAATCTCTTAAGTCTTTTTCACTATTATAAACTGGTACAATAACACTTACTTTAGGCATAGTTCCTCCTATATATTCATTCTTTTTTCTATTTCTTCTTTTAAATTTTCATGACAAAAAATAAGTAAAGCAAAAAATATTAAAGCATCTAATAAAGTACATATATATACTATTATGGGAGTTGTTACTAAAGATAAAATATTTAATAATAAAGGAATTAGTCCTAGGATACAATCTAAGAGAATTATTCCAAAACTTTTATTAATATATGATTCTTTTAAAACAATCATTGTAATACTATTAAATAGTAAAATAACAATACATAAAATAGGTATTAAGAAAGTTGTTATAACTTTACTTTTTATTAATAAAAACCATATAAATAGTAATATTAAAATAATAATAAAATAACGATTCATCATTTTAATAGGTTTTTGATATTTTTCAATAATATATATTACTAAAATATAAAGTGTAATTAAACTTAATATAATATATTTAGTAGCAGTTAATCTTTGATGAACTAAATATTCAATAAATATAGAAATTATGACAATAGCTACAACAATAAATAAAAGAAGTTTTCTTAAAATATTTTCTTTTTGTTCTTTTAATTGAGGAAAAACAGAAGGAGTCTTTTTACCAGTTAAATCTGATTGACATAGAGGACATTTTGTAAGATTACCATTATATTCTATCTTACATTTATTACATTTTCTCATAACTATCCTCCTCATTTATATTCATAATTCCTGTAATATTATTGTCTTTTAATATATTACAAAAGTTTTTTATAATATCATTATTTATATATCTAGAAGACATTCCTATAGATAGATCATCTTCATAAGAACATATAGTCATTTGAATATATTTTGTGGATGTTAAAACATTAAAGTTTTTAATATAGGGTGATAGTTTTTTATTTACTTCGATTTTTCCTATATTTGAAACAGATGATGTTGTATTATTTTGAACAATATCATCTGTTATTCTTAAAGCTATATCTTTTATTATACTAGGAACAATTCTTATACCTATATTTTTTTCTAAAGATATCATTTGGTTCATACGTACTTGGATTTTATCCTTTTTAGTATTTTCTTTTAATAGTTCATTTACTTTAGTAGCAATATCTTGTAAGGATAAATTATAGTTATCATAAATAATAGATGTAAGTCCAAAGAAATTTCTGGAAGTAGTTGAAGGGAAAATGGTTCTTAGGTCTACTGGAACATCTATTTTTAAAGCTTTTTTCTTTTCACGTTCTTTCATTACTTTTTCAAAAGATTTTATCCAAACAGCAATAATTAAAGAAGTAATAGTTACTTGATATTTTTTAGCTAAATCTTTAAATTTAGTTAAAGATATGTGATACTCTAAAAAAGTGGTATCTTTTTTCTTTCGACTACGATAATGATATATTCTTTTATTAGTTATAGTTCTTAAACTAGGACCTGTATAATATTTATCAAAACTATCTTCTGTTTTCTCATAAATAGATGAATTATCTTCGGTTTCTACTTTTAAATTATATTTTAAGTTTAAATAACGATAAATTATGTTTTTGAAAAAACCAAGTGTTCCCCTACCGTCAGATAAGATATGTGATACTTCTAAGTTGATTCTATTTTTATAATAGTTTACTCTATATAATAAATCTTCTGAATCTTTATACATTTTATAACAAATAGGAGTTTTTTCTTCTTCTACTTGATATGGTTTTGAGACTTTTTCAAGGTAATACCAGAAAAAACCTTTATTTAGAGTACAATTAAAACTAGGATAATCATTAATTGCTGAAGTAAGTGCTTCTTGTAATAAACTAGCATCTACTTCTTCTGTTAAAGTTACAGAATATCTAAAAATAATAGGAAAGTTACTCTTAGTAGCTGAATAAAACTTACCAATGTTATCTAATTTATACCAAGAAGTTTTACGCATAAAATTCTCCTTTCTATTTAGTTCTTGTATACTCTGTTTTAGATTCTAAACTCTTTTTATCATAAAAAGTACATTTTCCATCTTGGGTTATAGCTATACCTAATATGTATTCTGGTTTAATAGTTAATCTATTATTTTCTGTTATATCATAAATTTTATCTAAGAATCTTCTAGAAACAGAATCTCCCTCAATGTATTTATCTGGTAATGCTAAAAGTATAACGCTTTGTTCTGGAGTCCAAGAAGCTTTTAATTGTGTTGCTATTTGAACACCATCACAAAGTCTTGGAAAATTCCTTAGTTCAGTTATGGCATCTGTAGTAATACCTGTTTCTAAAGCTGTTGCAACAGATGAAGAGGTACTTAACTCTTCTTCAGATTTAGGTAAGTCATTAAATTTTACCATTCTAAGTTGCATACCATTTTTCATAAACTGTTCTAAATATTCACCAGTTTCTCTAGATAAATAACCTGTATCATCTATATTAGTAAATGTTTTATAGTAGTAGTCTAAATAAAAAGCATTACCTTCTTCTAATAATCTTTTTAAAGCTGTTTCAAAACATCTATTAGCATAGTCTGTAAGTATTGTTTGATAGCTATCTTTAGTACGAGCTTCTTTTTGCCTTTCACTTATTTTAGTAAGAAACTTTTTAGCAACTTTATAATTTTTGCTGTTCCATATATCTTCCATTATATTCATACCGTCACCCTCTATTTTTAATCAATTACTTTTATTTCTATACCTACTACTCCATATTTTTCTATTTTATCTTTGGAATAGTATTCTTCCATATCTTTTGGATCTTTTATTTCATTTTCTTTATAACCTATTGTTTTTTTATCAAAATGTTTATATAGTTCATAAAAATCTTTATAAATATGTAATTTTATTACTTCTACTGTTATAGTTTCATTGGTGTTAGCATTATCAAAAATAATTTTATCGCCAACTTTTATTTTTCTTCTTTTTTCATCATATAAACGTAGTTCTACAGTTTTTTCTTTATCTTTTATCATTTTAAATGGACTATCTTGTAGATTCATTTTATGTATCATATTATTTACCTCTTTTTAACACTTTAGGATGAGATGTTTGTTTATTCATCCAATCTATAAAACTTTCTTTATTTTCATCTTTATATAAATATTCATATGTTTCTAATAAATATTTTTTTCTTTTAGCTAATTTATCTGGATGATGAGCAAGTGAATCACAACATTGTACTTGAAAAAGTTTTTCTAAAGTTTGGTTATCACTTGGTGTTTCTAAATTGCTTATTTTGGTATCATGATTACCAATTATATATAAATATCTATTATTTTCTTCTTTTGTAAAACCTAATCTTTCTAATATTGGTTCTGACATTTCAGCTGATTTTTGAGGATGCCCTCTAAAATGTCTAACTTCTTCATCCTGATAGCAAAATGGTTTACCAATATCATGTAACAATAAGGATAAACGCACTTCAAAATCATTTGGTGCCATACTTAAAGCTAATAAAGTATGTTGCCAAACATCTAGATGATGATGGGGATGATTATGAGGAAAATCCACCATAGGTTGTAGTTCGGGAATTAATGAGAAAAGTGTTTCAATATTGTCATTTATTGATTCTACAACATCATCAGATATTAGTATTTGTTTCAAGATATCTTTAGGCATATATTACCTCCATTTCTTTTACTTATTATACAATAAATTAGGCAATAAAAAAAGTACTGCTAAAGCAGTAC